>JANSYB010000340.1 GCA_024742655.1 Paracoccaceae bacterium
GAAAAGCACGGCTGCCGGTCGGACACGGTGATCGCGCTCAACTTCGATCGCAAGCTGATCCTGATCGGCAACACCGAATACGCGGGCGAGAACAAGAAATCGGTGTTCACCCTGCTGAACTACCTGCTGCCCGAAAAGGGCATCATGCCGATGCACTGCTCGGCCAACCACGCCAAGGGCAATCCGGTGGACACCGCCGTTTTCTTCGGCCTGTCGGGCACCGGCAAGACAACACTCTCGGCCGATCCCAACCGCACGCTGATCGGCGACGACGAACACGGCTGGTCGGATCGCGGCACCTTCAACTTCGAAGGCGGCTGCTACGCCAAGACCATCAACCTCGACCCCGAGGCCGAACCCGAGATCTATGCCACGACCGAGAAATTCGGCACCGTGATCGAGAACATGGTCTATGACGAAGACACGCTGGAGCTCGATTTCACCGACGACTCGCTGACCGCCAACATGCGCTGCGCCTACCCGATGCAGTATATCTCGAACGCATCGGAAACCGCGCTCGGCGGGCACCCCAAGAATATCATCATGCTGACCTGCGACGCGTTCGGCGTGCTGCCCCCGATCGCACGGCTGACACCAGCGCAGGCGATGTACCACTTCCTGTCTGGCTTCACCGCCAAGGTCGCGGGCACCGAGCGCGGCCTGACCGAGCCCGAGCCGACCTTCTCGACCTGCTTCGGTGCGCCCTTCATGCCGCGCCGCCCCGAGGTCTACGGCAACCTGCTGCGCGACAAGATCGCCAAGCACGGCGCGACCTGCTGGCTGGTCAACACCGGCTGGACAGGCGGCGCCTACGGCACCGGCTCGCGCATGCCGATCAAGGCCACACGCGCGCTGCTGACCGCCGCGCTGGACGGGTCCCTCAACAAGGTGGAATTCCGCAAGGACCCGAATTTCGGCTTCGACGTGCCGGTGAACGTGCCCGGCGTGCCCGAGGTCCTGCTGGATCCGCGCCGGACATGGGGCGATCAGGCGGGGTACGACGCGCAGGCGGCCAAGCTGGTCAAGATGTTCGCCGACAACTTCGCCCAATACCTGCCCTATATCGACGAAGACGTGAAAGCGGCCGCCATCGGCTGATCGCGAATACGCACAGCAAGGCCCTCAACCCCGCGCCCCGGCGCCAGTTTTCATTGTTGCGTCCGGGCCAACGCAGGTGATGGGGGCTCTGCCCCCGAACCCCCGAGGTATTTTCGGCCAGATGAAGACGGGGGCGCTTCTTTCACTGTTCCCAAAATACTCCTGCCGGAAGCCTGCCACATGCGCGCAGCCAGACTATAGCGTCGCAGGCACATTTGCATCGAGGAGGCGCCCGCAGGGCAACGACGAGAGAAACTCTTGCGCCGCAGGCGCTCATTGGGGACAGGCGGGGCCTTGGCTCAAGACGGCAGGGATCCGTCCAGAACATAGCGCAGGATATCCACGACCTGTCCCGGCTCGCGTGCCACCGCCAGCGCGGCGGCATCCACTTCCTTGAGCGCGTGGTCATGCTCGGGCGGCTGCAGGATGATCAGCGATTTGCCAAGCGCGCTGGCGCAACCCGCGTCAAAGGCCGCGTTCCACTGTTTGTACTTGTCGCCGAAGCGCACGACCACCACATCGGCATCCGCGATTCCCTTGCGGGTGCGGATCGCGTTGACCATCGCGCCCTTGTGGTCATGCCAGTACTTGTCGTCCTCGCCCCCCAGGATCGCCACCCCGCAATCGTCGGAGGCCGCGTGATCCGTCACCGGGCTGTTAAAGGTCACGTCCATCCCGCTGGCGCCTTTGATGATCTGCTCGCGCCAGTCGGTGTGGATCTCTCCGGAAAGATATACGTTCAGTGTCATGCTGATCTCCCTTGTGCTTGCGCCCTGCATACCCAAAGCGCGGGCCGGGTCCAACCCCGCGATCAGCCGGCGGGCAAGGCCTGCATCGCGCGGCGCACGGCATCGTCCGGGGTCTGATCAAAAACCCGGTAATGCAGGCCGACTGCGCGGAACACATCCGGCACCAGCGGGCAGATCACGTCGTCCACCAGGGGCCGCAGGTCATCGAGCGTATCGCGCGCGGCCACCGGCACGGCCAGGATGATCCGCGCAGGCCCGCGTTCGCGCAGCGCCATCAGCGCGGCGCGCACCGTGGCCCCCGTGGCGATCCCGTCATCGACCACGATCGCATCCCGGCCCGACACGTCCACGGGCGCACGCCCACCCAGCCAGCTTTGCCGCCGCTCGGCCAGTTCGCGGCGCTTCGCCTCGATCGTCGCCCTCAGATCGGCGCGGGTGAGGCGCATCGCTTCCAACAAACGCTCATTGAGAAAGATGTGCTCGGGCGGGCCATCCACGATCGCACCGGCGGCAAGTTCCGGCTGGCCGGGCGCCCCGATCTTGCGCACCAGGATCAGGTCCAGCGGCGCGCCCAGCGTCTCGGCCACCGGCAGCGCCACCGGCACGCCCCCGCGCGGCAGGGCAAAGACCACAGGATCCGTCAACTCCAGCTCCGCCAATTCGCGCGCCAATGCCTCACCCGCCTTTGTCCGGTCATTATACATGTCACCAGTGTAACCCGAATCGTGCCTGAGGCATGAACCAGGGTTAAAACGGGTTCACGTTTTTATCCCCGCAGCACGCCACCCGTGGCCTTGCCGACCTTTTCGACGATCTGCGCGCTGACCGCCTCGATATCGGCCTCTTTCAGGGTCGCCTCGCTGGGTTGCAGACGCACGGTGATGGCGAGGCTCTTCTTGCCCTCCCCGAGACTGCCGCCGATGAACTCATCGAAAACGCGTACATCCTCGATGAGCGCCTTATCGGCGCCGGCGGCCGCGTTCACCAGATCCAGCGCCTCGACACCTGCATCCACCACGAAGGCGAAATCGCGTTCCACCGCCTGCAGGTCGCTGATTTTCAGCGCGCCGCGGTTCGCCCCCGCCTTGCGCGGCAGCGGCACCTCGGCAGGATAAAGCGTGAACGCCACGGCGGGGCCTTTGACATCCATCGCCTGCAACACTTTCGGGTGCACCTCACCGAAGATGCCCAGCATCTTCTTGGGCCCGAGGCAGATGCGTCCATGACGGCCCGGATGGAACCATGCCGGCCCCTCGCGCAGGATCTGCACCCTGGCCGGTGCGCCGATCGCGTTCAGCACGGCCTCGGCATCCGTCTTCGCATCGTAAAGATCCACGGCGCGCATGGTCTTGTGCACATCGCGATGGCCCGTCCGGCCAACCAGAAGGCCCGCCACCTGCAAATGCTGTTCGTCCGGCTCTCCGCCGTGAAAGGCATGCCCCACTTCGAAAAGCGCCACGTCCATCAACCCGCGCGCCTGGTTGCGCGCGGCGGCCTGCAACAGACCCGGCAGCAGGTCGGGGCGCATATGGCTCATCTCCGAGCTGATCGGGTTGGCGAGCATCGTCGCATCGTCCCCGCCGCCAAACAGGCTGGCAGAGGCGTGGTCGATGAAACTGTATGTGACGCATTCATTGTACCCCAGCCCGGCCATCATGCGCCGCGCGATCTGCTCGCGTTTCTGCGCCGGGCTCAGGATCGGGCGGGGCACGCCTGAATGCGCGCGCGGCAGCGGCTTGCCCTCCAGCTTGGTCAGCGAGGCGATGCGCGCGACCTCTTCCACCAGGTCGGCTTCGCCCTGGATATCCGGGCGCCAGCTGGGTACATGCGCCAGGTTACCCTCGAGGCGGAACCCCAGCCGTGTCAGGGTCTGGCGCTGCTCGGCCTCTGGAATATCCATGCCGACCAGGGACTGCACCCGCGCGGCGTCCAGCTTGTAGGCACGGCTGACATCCGGCACGGCGCCTGCGACGACCACGTTCGACGGCTCCCCCCCGCACAGATCAAGGATCATCTGTGCGGCCAGTTCATGGCCCTCCATGTTGAAGGCCGGGTCGATCCCGCGTTCGTTGCGATACCGCGCGTCCGAATTGATCTTCAGCGCCCGGCCGGTATGGGCGATCTGGATGTGATCCCAGACGGCCGCCTCGAGAAAGACGTTCGTGGTCTCCAGCGTGCAGCCGGTTGCAAGCCCGCCCATGATGCC
>JANSYB010000005.1 GCA_024742655.1 Paracoccaceae bacterium
ATCTCTTTCAGGCGCGCCTCGACATTCATGTGGATGTCTTCCAAAGCGGCGGAAAAGGCGAAGGTGCCGCCGTCGATCTCTGACAAGACCGTGAGCAGGCCTTCCCTCATCGCCTCGGCGTCCTTATCACTGACAATGCCCGTGGCCGCCAGCATGGCGGCATGGGCCCTTGAGCCGGCGATATCCTGGGCCGCCATCCGCTTGTCAAAGCCGATCGAGGCATTAATTGCCTCCATGATCGCGTCCGGACCAGCGGCGAACCGGCCACCCCACATCTGGTTCGAGGTTTTTTCTGTCATGTTCCAGCCCTTCGGAGGCACTATGAAAGTCCTGATCTTGCCCGTCCTTTATATGGCTGTGGCCCTCGGTGCAAACGCTGCTGTGGCGGATGGCGCCTCCATCGCGGAGCTGCGCGAGGGCGACATGAAAAAACTGGTGGTGCACAGCGCGCCACAAGAGGTGCCGGATGCTGCATTCAACCTCGAAGATGGCGGCGAGGGGACGCTGGCGGACTATAACGGCAAGATCACGGTGGTGAATTTCTGGGCCACATGGTGCGCGCCCTGCCGCAAGGAAATGCCGATGCTGTCGGAATTGCAGACCGAGCTGGGTGGCGAGGATTTCGAGGTCGTCACGATCGCGACGGGCCGCAATGCGCCGCCCGCGATGAAGAAGTTCTTCGAGGAGATCGCGGTGGACAACCTGCCCCTGCATGCCGATCCCAAGATGACGCTGTCCCGGTCGATGGGTGTTCTGGGCCTGCCCGTGACAGTGATCCTTGATCGCGACGGCAGCGAGATCGCTCGCCTTCAGGGTGACGCGGACTGGAACTCGGACAGCGCGAAATCCATCCTGAAGACCCTGATCGCGCAGTAAGCCAGTCTCCACGCCGGGCTTGTGCGTCGGCGTGAATCTGGATAGAGCCGCCGCATGCTTGACGAGACCGATGAAATCCACGCGCTGTTTTCCGGGGCTCCGAAATCGACGGAGTTCAGAAAGCTGCGCAAGCGGGTCGTGCGCCAGACGCGTGAGGCCATCGACGATTTCGGCATGATTGAGAAGGGTGCGCGCTGGCTTGTCTGCCTGTCCGGCGGCAAGGACAGTTACACCCTGCTGGCCGTCCTGCATGAGCTGAAATGGCGCGGTCTTCTGCCCGTGGACATCCTGGCCTGCAACCTGGATCAGGGGCAACCCGGTTTCCCCGCGACGGTTCTGCCCGAGTTTCTGGAAAACATGGGCGTGCCCCACCGGATCGAATATCAGGACACGTATTCCGTCGTGGTCGACAAGGTGCCGCAGGGGCGCACCTATTGCGCGCTGTGTTCGCGGCTGCGGCGCGGGCACCTTTACCGGATTGCTCGGGAAGAAGGATGCTCCGCGGTCGTTTTGGGCCATCATCGCGACGATATCCTCGAGACGTTCTTCATGAACCTTTTCCACTGCGGGCGTCTGGCGACGATGCCGCCCAAACTGGTCAACGAGGAGGGCGATCTGTTCGTCTATCGCCCGCTGGCCTACGTGGCCGAGGCCGATTGCGAGAAATTTGCCCGCGCCATGTCCTATCCGATCATTCCCTGCGACCTGTGCGGCAGCCAGGACGGGTTGCAGCGCCAGCAGGTCAAACAGATCCTCGACGGCTGGGAAGCAAACGCCCCGGGGCGGCGGCAGGTGATGTTCCGGGCATTGATGAATGCGCGTCCCTCGCATCTGCTCGATCCCAAGCTGTTCGATTTTGCCGGCCTGACACGGGATTCGGTAAAATTCGAGGGAAACGACGACGCTCTTCCGAAGCTGCGTTAAGCCGGTGTTGAGAGGCACCCACTAGCGTCAGCCCCGTAATCGGGATGACGCTCATGCTTTTGCGCCTGCAACAACAGATTTCCGCCGTCCGCTATGCGCTGACCCTCTTGTTGACCGGTCCGCAGGCCCTGGCCTTTTTACCGGCACTCATCCTCGGGGGTTTCTGGCTGGGCGGAGAGCCTGTCCTGTTGCTTCTTGCGCTTGGCCTGCCGGCGCTCATGGCCATCGTCGCGCGCAAGGCCGGTCCGGCGGGTGCCGCACCCAACGAAGTCAGCCTGGATGATGCATATGACCGCGAAAGCCTCGAGGCGACGCTGGACAGGGTTTTGTCCGTGGCGCGGCGCCACTTGCGCAGAACAGCCTGCATTCTGGTTGAAATCGACGACTTCGACACCTTGCTGGGCCGTCATGGGCAAAGTGCCGCCGACACGGTTGGCCTGCGGACGGCGGAACGTCTCGGGTCGGTCCTGCGAGGACGCGACAGCCTGATCATGTTGGGCGAAGGTCAGTTCGGGATCGCCCTGGCACCGGTGCGGCGCCTGAACTCCGAAGTCGTGCTGCAAATGGCAGAACGTCTGCAAGGTATCGTCGAAGAACCCATGTCGCTGGACCGGACCACGATCTATGTCAGCGCCTCGGTTGGCCTGTGTCTGGACAGTTTCGTGTCTCATGGCGATGGTCGGGATCTGGCGGATGCCGCAGGGGCGGCCCTTGTCGAGGCGCGGCGCCATGCGCCGTCTGCCATTCGCGCCTACACGCCCGAGCTGGGTAAAATCGCCAGCACCACCCAGCGGATCGACACGGACCTTGTGAAGGCGTTGGACAACGGCCAGATCCGCGCATGGTTCCAGCCGCAACTGTCAACGGATACCGGGCAGATTTCGGGGTTCGAGGCCTTGGTCCGTTGGATTCATCCCAACCGTGGCCTGATCTCACCCGCCGAATTCTTGCCCCCTTTGCAGGATGCGGGAAAGATGGGCGTTCTTGGTCAGATCGTTCTGCGCGATGCCTTCACTGCCATGAAGGCGTGGCGGGACATGGGGTTCGACATTCCCCATGTCGGCGTGAATTTTTCAGCGGAGGAGTTGCGCGACCCCAAGCTTCTGGAGCGTATCCAGTGGGAGCTTGACCGGTATGGCCTGACCCCCGGCCATCTGGCGGTGGAAATCCTTGAATCGGTTGTCGCCTCATCGCCCGAGGACACCGTCACCCGCAACATCCGCGGCCTGGGTGACCTGGGCTGTTACATTGATCTGGACGATTTCGGCACCGGCCATGCCTCGATTTCCTCGATACGGCGCTTCGCCGTTCAACGGCTCAAGATCGACCGTTCCTTCGTCATGAAAGTGGATTGTGACGTCGAACAGCAAAGGATGGTGAACGCCATTCTCCTCATGGCCGAGCAACTGGGGCTCGAGGCACTGGCAGAGGGGGTCGAGACGGCCGGCGAACATGCCATGCTGGCGCAATTGGGCTGTGGACATGTGCAAGGCTTCGGCGTTGGTCGCCCAATGCCGTTCGAAGATACCGGGGAATGGATCGCCGCTCATCTCGCAAAGCTCGACCCACCCCCCGAGATCGGCCGCAAGACCGGCTGAGCCCGGCATGGCTTGGCCGTTCTGGCCGAGGAATTGTCGCAAACCCCTTGACCTTTCGGGCTGCACTCTGTTGAACCCCCGTGGTGACGGATAACAGACTGGTGGCCCGAGGCTATGGACGAACAGAACAAGAATCTTCTTCTCGCAACCGGGCTGAGCCTGGTTGTGATCGTGATCTGGTTCGTGCTGTTCCCGCCGCCGGAACCACCGCAGGACATCGCCCAAACCGCACCTGACGCCACCGAATCAGGCCAGACGGTCACCGGCGATACCGCCGCGGTTCCCTCCAGTGCCGACGCGCCGGCCGACGATGCGGCCGCCACCGCACCGACAGCCGAGGACACCGCCTCCGACGCCCCGCGCCTGCAGGTCGAGAATGAAAACCTGCTGGGGTCGATTTCACTGCGTGGCGGACGTCTGGATACGCTCTCCTTGCGAAAGTATCGCGAAACGCTGGAGCCGGATTCCCCGACCGTGACGCTACTTTCGCCCATTGGCAGCGCGCGTGCCTATTACGCGCTGTTCGGCTGGGCGCCGGGTGGCGGGCTGACCTCGGACATGGTGCCCGGTGCGAACACGATCTGGGATGTCGAAAAGGGCGGCACGCTGTCGCCGGACAACCCCATCGTTCTGACCTGGGACAATGGCGCGGGCCTGACGTTCCGCCGCGAGATGCAGATCGATGACGAGTTGATGTTCACGATCACGCAAACCGTTGAAAACACCAGCGGTGACACAGCGACACTGGCCCCCTACGGTATCCTCGCCCGCCACGGGGAGCCCGCGGACCTGAAGAATTTCTTCATCCTGCATGAAGGCGGGATCAGCATTACCGACGGCGAGCTTACGGAAACCGATTACGATGATTTCGAGCCTGCCGGCCAGCATGAAAACATCTCGGTCGAAACCAGTGGCTGGACCGGGTTCACCGACCATTACTGGATGACGGCACTTATCCCGGGCGACGGCAACGGCGCGACGTTCAGCACGTTCCGCGACACGCAGCGCAACATCTATCAGACCAACGTCAAGCAAAGCACGCAAAGCCTTGCACCCGGACAATCAGTGTCGATCTCGACGCGGCTTTTCGCCGGGGCCAAGGAATGGGAAACGATCCGCGCCTACCAGAACGAGGGTGGCGTAGAGAAGTTTCTCGATTCGATCGACTGGGGCTGGTTCTTTTTCCTGACCAAGCCGATCTTCGCCCTGCTGCACTGGCTCAACCTGATGATCGGCAACATGGGCTGGGCGATCATTGCCCTGACCCTGATCATCAAGGCCGTGCTGCTGCCGCTGGCCTACAAATCCTACGTCTCCATGGCGAAAATGAAAGAACTTCAGCCGCAGATGGAGCAGATCAAGGAGGCGGCCGGCGACGACCGCCAGAAACTCCAGAAAGAGATGATGGAGCTCTACAAGAAGGAAAAGGTCAACCCGGCCTCGGGCTGCCTGCCGATCCTCCTGCAGATCCCGATCTTCTTCTCGCTCTACAAGGTGATCTTCGTCACGCTGGAACTGCGGCATGCGCCGTGGATCGGCTGGATCAAGGACCTGTCGGCCCCAGACCCGTCGTCGCTGTACAATCTGTGGGGCATCCTGCCCTGGGACGGGCCGGAACCGGGCTCCATCCTTGCGCTGATCTTCATCGGTATCCTGCCGTTCTGCCTTGGGGTTTCCATGTGGCTTCAGCAAAAGCTGAACCCTGCCCCCACGGATCCGACCCAAAAGATGATCTTTGCCTGGATGCCGTGGGTCTTCATGTTCATGCTGGGCAGTTTCGCCTCGGGTCTCGTTGTCTACTGGATCGCCAACAACGTGATCACCTTCTCGCAGCAGTACCTGATCATGCGCTCGCAAGGATATAAACCCAACGTCTTCGGCAATATCCTGGAAGGCTTTCGCAAGAAGACGGAGCCCGAGGAAAAGTGACCGGTCATGTCGCGGCTCTCTGGCGCCACCCGATAAAGGGGCATGGCCGCGAAGCCCTCGACAAGGTTGAGTTGAGCCGCGGACAAACCATGCCCTGGGACAGACGTTGGGCGGTGGCGCATGAACTGGCCTCTGCCGATGGCTCGGACTGGGCCCCGTCGGCGGAGTTTTCGCGGGGGTCCAAGGTCGCCGCGCTGATGGCCATCAACGCCCGCTGCAACGAAGCCAAAGGCACCGTCACCCTGACCCACCCCGACCGACCCGACCTGACATTCGACCCCGATCGCGAGGCGCCTGCCTTTCTGGATTGGGTGCGCCCGCTCATGCCCGAGAACCGCGCGCAATCGGCGCGTATCGTGCGGGTCGAGAATCGCGGTATGACCGATACGGATTATCCTTCGATCAGCCTGCTCAACCTTGCCTCGAACGAGGTCATGACCCAAACGATGGGACAGGACATCTCGGCCCTGCGCTGGCGCTGCAACATCCATGTGGCCGGCTTCGACCCATGGGCGGAGTTCGACTGGATCGGCAAGACGATACGCATCGGCACGGCCGAACTGCACATCCGCGAACCCATCCTGCGCTGCCTGGCCACAACGGCCAACCCGTCCACCGGCCTGCGCGACGCCGACACGCTCGGCACACTCAACAAACAGTTCGGCCACCAGGATTTCGGCGTCTACGCCGAAGTCACACAAAGCGGAGAGATCGTCGTCGGCGACGCGGTCGTCCTGGCGGCATGAGTCTGACCTTTCCAATCGCGCCCCCCCCCGATAGCGAAACCGCCGAAAAGGGCCGCAAACTCTTTGCCGGTGAGGTCACGTTCATTAAGGGCGTCGTCGCCATGTCCGGCTTGCCACCGGCCAGCCGTCCCGAGGTTTGTTTCGCGGGCCGCTCGAATGTCGGGAAATCCAGCCTGATCAACGCCCTGACGGGGCGCAAATCGCTGGCGCGGGCCTCCAACACGCCCGGGCGCACGCAGGAAATCAACTATTTCGGCCTTGGCGACAGCCACTACCTCGTCGATCTGCCCGGCTATGGCTATGCCAATGCGCCGCTGGCCAAGGTCGAAAAATGGCAGGCCCTTCTCAAGCAGTTCCTGTCGGGGCGCGCGACGCTGCGCCGGGCGTTCGTCCTGATCGACAGCCGGCACGGCATCAAATCCGTCGATGAAGAAATAATGGCCCTGCTCGACAGCGCGGCAGTGACCTTTCAATGCGTCATGACCAAGGCGGACAAGGTCAAGTCAAAGGATCTCGACAGCGTGCTGACCCAGGTTCGGACGCGCCTTGCGACGCATCCGGCCGCTTTTCCGGAAATCGTCCTCACATCTTCCGAAAAGGGGGATGGGATCCCCACCCTGCGCGCCATCATCGCCACGATCGACTGACGGGGTCGGTGGATATCCCGCTTCCCTCCCCCCATGGGGAGGGCCAGGGAGGGGGCAAGGTAACCTCTTGCGCGACAGCGCGCATACGGGGATAACGCGCCGAACGAGGACAGCACATGAAGACCAGAGACATGAACCGCGACTGGATCGCCACCGCCCGCACCCTGAGCGAGGCCCTGCCCTACCTGCAGCGCTATGATGGGGCCATCGTCGTCATCAAGCTTGGCGGCAATGCCATGGGCAGCGAAGAGGGCATGGAAACCTTTGCACGCGATGTCGTGCTGATGCGGCAGGTGGGTGTGAACCCGGTGATCGTCCACGGGGGCGGCCCCATGATCAATCGCCTGCTGGACAAGCTCGATATCAAGTCCGAGTTCGTGAACGGCAAGCGCGTGACGGACGCGACCACCATGGAGGTGGTCGAGATGGTTCTTTCGGGGCAGGTCAACAAGAAGATCGTGCAGGCCATCAACCGTCAGGGCGGCAAGGCCGTCGGACTGTCCGGCAAGGACGCGAACCTGATCACCTGCGAGACCGCCGACCCCGCCCTCGGCCTTGTCGGAGAGCCGCGCGAGGTGGATACCGGGATCCTGCAAACTCTCTTCCGCGACGACACCATCCCGGTGATCGCGCCGTTGGGTGCGGGCCGAAACGGCGAAACCTTCAACATCAACGGCGATACCGCCGCAGGCGCCATTGCCGCGGCGCTGAAGGCCGATCGCCTGCTTTTGCTGACGGATGTGGAAGGCGTGCGGGATTTGGACGGCAACGTTCTGACCGAACTCTCGTCCAGCCAGATCAACGACATGACCCGCGACGGCGTGATCGCGGGCGGGATGATCCCCAAGACCGAGACCGCGCTGCGCGCCCTCGAGGGCGGCGTGCGGGCCGTGGTCATCCTGGACGGACGGGCGCCCAATGCCGTTTTGCTGGAATTGTTCACCGAGCATGGCGCAGGCTCGCTTATCCGCGCGGGATAGGCCGCGCTACGGTATACAGGCAATGGCAAGGGCCCGAGTGCAGGCATGAGATACGATCAGATCGAAACCGCCGCGCACAGCGCCCAACTGGCCGTTATGGGCGTGGTCGGGCACGACTTGCCCGAGGGCATCGGCACACTGGCCCTGCTGGGCCCACGGGAGCCGGGCTTCTGGGACGTTTTCACCGCTTCGCCCGAGTATAACGATGGTCGGCCCGACCCGCTGGATCGCTGGTCAAAGCGGGTGATCGACACCTTGGCGACAGAACTGGATGCAATCGCATTTTTCCCCTTCGGTGGCCCGCCCTTTCAACCGTTCATTTCTTGGGCGACCGCCAGCGGGCGCGCGCATGTCTCCCCGGTCGGCCTGCTGGTCCATGACGAGGCCGGGCTCATGCTGTCCTATCGCGGGGCGCTCGGGTTCGTGGATGTGCTTGATATCCCCCAGGCCCCGCCGAACCCCTGCCTTTCATGCAGAACGCAGCCCTGCATGACGGCCTGTCCCGTCGACGCATTGCAACCGCACGGCTATGATGTTGCGGCCTGCAGGGCCGATCTAGACCGGGATGCAAACACCTGCATGGCACGCGGCTGCGCCGTGCGCCGCGCCTGCCCGGTCAGTCAAAGCCATGGCCGTCGAGACGACCAATCCGCCTTTCACATGAGAGCGTTCAAATGAAAAAACTGATCCTGATGCGGCATGGTAAATCCAGCTGGGACGACCCGACCCAGGACGATCACGCACGCCCCCTGAACGGGCGCGGACGCAGTTCGGCCGAGGCGCTTGGCGGTTGGCTCAGGGCCCGCGGTTATGTGCCGGATCAGGTGCTCAGTTCGGATTCCGCGCGCACCCGCGAAACCTTTGCCCGGTTGGGCCTCGTCAGTGACGCCCTGTTTCTGCCCGGCCTCTATCTCGCCGAGCCGGGGCAGATGCATTCCGCGCTGACCAGGGCCACCGGGCAGACCGTCCTGATGCTGGGTCACAATCCCGGCATCGCCTGGTTCGCCCGAGATCTGGTGTCGGCCCCGCCGGCGCATCCACGGTTCGACGACTATCCAACCTGCGCCACGCTCGTGGCGGAATTCGCGATTGACGATTGGGCCGCGCTGCAAGCCGGGACCGGGCAGGTGCTGGATTTCGTGATCCCGCGTGAAATCACCGGCTGACGTGCGCAAATCATTGCTGTGTCGGGCCGTCCGGAATGCCCTTTTCACAAGGTTCAAAACAGGAAAGGCGGGGTGAACCCCGCCCGACCCGATGACATCGACGTGCCGCCAGCCCGGGTTCAGTGACCCAGGATCTGGCTCAGGAACAGCTTGGTCCGTTCGGATTTCGGATTGTTGAAGAATTCCTCAGGCTCGTTCTGTTCCACGATCTGACCCTGGTCCATGAAGATCACCCGGTTGGCCACCTGACGTGCGAAGCCCATCTCGTGGGTCACACAGAGCATGGTCATGCCTTCCTCGGCCAGCTCGACCATGGTGTCGAGAACCTCCTTGATCATCTCGGGGTCCAGCGCCGAGGTGGGCTCGTCGAACAACATGATGCGCGGGCGCATGCACAGCGAGCGGGCGATCGCCACGCGCTGCTGCTGACCGCCCGACAACTGGCCGGGATACTTGTCGGCCTGTTCGGGGATCTTGACCTTTTCAAGGAAATGCATCGCCGTTTCCTCGGCCTCGCGCTTGGGCGTCTTGCGCACCCAGATCGGGGCCAGCGTGCAGTTCTCGAGGATGGTCAGGTGCGGGAACAGGTTGAAGTGCTGGAACACCATCCCGACCTCTGAGCGGATCGTATCGATGTTCTTGATGTCCGAGCTGAGCAACGTGCCGTCCACCACGATCCGCCCCTGCTGATGCTCTTCCAAGGCATTGATGCACCGGATCAGCGTGGATTTACCGGAGCCGGAGGGACCGGCAATCACGATCCGTTCGCCACGATTGACCGTCAGGTTGATATCGCGCAGCACGTGAAAGGTGCCGTACCATTTGTTCATGTTCTCGATCTGGATCGCGATCTCGTCCGAGACTTGCATTTGAGCGGTTTCCGCCATGGGTGAACCCTCCTGTTATCTGTGATCAGTCGCCAGCTCGCGTTCGAGCCATTGCGAATATTGCGAAATGCCGTAGCAGACGACGAAGAACAAAATGGCCGCCGCGCCGAAGAGTTCCCAGTAGACGCCGTTCCATTCTGTCGAGGCCAGGATGGGCCCCCGGATCATGCCCACCAGATCGAACATCGAGATGACCGAAACAAGCGTGGTATCCTTGAACAAGCCCACGGCCACGTTGACGATCCCCGGGATCGAAATCTTGAGCGCCTGCGGCAGGATGATCAGCCGCATCGCCTGTGGATAATCGAGGCCCAGGCTGTCCGCGGCCTCATACTGTCCTGTCGGCAGGGCCGCGAGGCCACCCCGGATCACTTCCGCGATATAGGCGGAGGCGAAAGCGGTGATCATGATGATCACGCGGATGATCAGATCGAAATTCGACCCTGGTGGCAGGAAATAGGCCAGAACGACATTCGCCACGAACAGCAACGTGATAAGGGGCACGCCCCGCACGAACTCGATGAACACCACGCAGATCCACTTGATGATCGGCATGTTCGACTGCCGCCCGAGCGCCAGTGCGATGCCGAACGGGATCGACAGCGATACACAGACCGTGCCAAGGATCAGGTTCAGCATGAACCCACCCATATCGCGCGATGGCACCGCCGAAAGCAACGTCTCTTCGGGTGCAACCGCGCTTGTGATCATGCCGCCGATCCACCACGTCAGGGCGGCCGCCACGATTGACCCGAAAAACCCCGCCGCAAAGGATCGCGTCACCAGTTGCGACCAGACCACATAGCCCACGACAAAACCGAACAGGGCGAAGATAGGTGCCAGGATCGGCCCGCCCCAGATCAGCCAGTAGGCCAGGAACGGATAAAGCGCCGTGAACAGCAACATTTTGCTTGGTAGATATTTGAAGAACATGACCGGTGCCGCCGCCACGAACAGCAGCACGAAGGCCAGACCGGGTCGCCAGTATTCCTCATTTGGATATTTGAAGCCGAAGAGCAACTGGTTCCAACGCTCTGTCAGGACCGCGAAACACCCTCCCGCGGCGCCTTCGAGGATCTCGCGGCATTCGCGGATGGAGGCGGAATTCCAGACCCCGTTCAAGATCCAGGGCGCGGCCGACACGACGATGTAGTAGATCGAGATGATCGACAGCACCGTCAGGATGGAGTTGGATGTGCCCGAGAACAGGTTTTCGCGCGCCCATTTGATGATGCCAGTTTCGGTGGCCGGCGGGGCCTGTTCCGGCAACATTTCGGTGCGAACGAAAGCCGGGTTGCGCTGTGACGGAGTATCGGACATATCAGCGCTCCTTCAGCTTGACGGCATTGTTGTAGATATTCATCACCGCCGAGATGCTGAGCGAGATCACGAGATAGAACAGCATCAGCAGCAACACCGCCTCGATCGCGCGTCCCGTCTGGTTGAGCGTGATACCCCCAAGCGTGCCGGTGATGTCCATGTAGCCCACCGCGATGGCCAGAGAGCTGTTCTTGGTGATGTTGAGATACTGCGAGATCAGCGGCGGGATGATGACGCGCAGCGCCTGCGGCAGGATCACGAGGTTCATGATCCGGCCCGGGCGCAGGCCAAGCGAGGCCGCGGCCTCGGTCTGGCCTTTGGAAATGGCCTGGATGCCCGCGCGTACGTTTTCGGCGATAAAGGCCCCTGTGTAGATCGCCAGCGCGAACCACAATGCGATCAGAGACCCACGGATCGTCCAGCCCCCCTGAAAATTGAAACCCTTCAGCTCCGGATACTCCAACGAGATCGGCTGGCCCAGAATGAAGAAGATCAGGATCGACGGCAGAAAGAGAATTCCGACGGACGGCCAGAACATCGGCAGGAGCCGGCCAGTATCGTACAGCAGCTTGGTTGCATAGCGCCGGTAGAAAATCACGCCGACGATGGACGCAAGAAAGGTCAGGATCACGATCCAACCGCCACTTGCCAGGATCGGGCTGGGAATGAAGACGCCACGATTGGTAAAGGCAACGGCATCGAACAGCATGGACGCCGTCGCGTCATCGCCCCGGAACGCCCTTGGCGCCGGCAATACGGCCGTCATGACGGTAAAGATGATGATGATCCAGATCAGCACGGGCACGTTGCGGAATGCCTCGACATAGACCGCCATCAGTTTGCGCACGAGCCAGTTTTTCGACAGCCGCAGGACCCCGGCCGCCACCCCGAAAATGGTCGCGGTGACACAGGCCAGAAAGGCGACCAGAAGGGTATTCAGGATGCCGACGACCGAGGCGCGCCAGTGGCTGCTCTGGCTGTCATATTCGATAAGGCGCTGGTTGATGTCATAGCCCGACGGCTCACCCAGAAACTGATACGAGATGTTCAGCCCCGCCGCGCGCAGGTTCTGTACCAGGTTGGAACCGAGATAGGCAATCAGCGCAACGACCGCCATGAGCGCTATGAACTGAAACGTGTAGGAACGATAGCGGGTATCGTTCAACAGCATGGACAGCCGGAACGACTCCTGTGGAGGGTCGGTCATTGTCGTCATCTGGAAAGTCCCCGTTGTCAGCCCGGATGTTTTATTTATGTGCAGATTGGCACGGTGGGCCGATCATTGATTTTTGTGCGAAGGGCGCGGATCAGGTCCGCGCCCTTCACAAGGTCGTCTTAGCGGAAGGGCGGCGAGTAGAGCAGGCCGCCATCGGTCCACTGGGCGTTCAGGCCACGGGCCAGACCGACCGGTGTGTTCTCACCGATGTTCTTCTCGAAAAGCTCACCGTAGTTGCCGCCGGCCGAGATCGCCTTGACAGCCCAGTCGGCTTCGAGGCCGAGCATCTCGCCAAGGTTACCCTCGGTGCCCATCATGCGGTTGATTTCCGGGTTGTTGGTCGCCTCGGCGGCCATTTCGGAAATATTCGCACTCGTGATTCCCAGCTCTTCTGCTGCGATCAGGGCGTTCAGGGTCCAGCGGACCACGTCACCCCATTCGTTGTCGCCGTGACGCACGAGCGGGCCAAGCGGCTCTTTCGACACGATCTCGGGCAGAAGGACGTGACCGGCGGGATCTTCGAAGGCTGCGCGTGTCGCGGCCAGACCCGATGCATCGGTCGTGTACACGTCGCAGGCACCTGCAAGGTACTGCTGCTGCGCCTCGGCGTTTGTTTCGATCGGCACCGGCTCATAGTTCATGCTGTTGGAGCGGAAGAAATCCGCCAGGTTCAGCTCTGTCGTCGTGCCGGTCTGGATGCAGACGGTTGCGCCGTCCAGCTCCTTGGCCGAGCTGACACCCAGATCCTTGGGCACCATGAAACCCTGACCGTCATAGTAATTGATCCCGACGAATTCGAACTTCAGATCGACATCGCGCGAGAAGGTCCAGGTGGTGTTGCGGGCCAGCATGTCGATCTCGCCCGAGGCCAGCGCGGTAAAGCGCGTCTTGCCGGTAGTGGGCACGAACTCGACTGCCGTCGGATCACCGAGAACGGCGGCTGCGACAGCACGGCACACGCCGACATCGAAGCCACCCCATTCGCCATTTGCGTCCGGTGCGGCAAAGCCGACGAGGCCGGTGGTCACGCCACAGTTCAGCTTGCCACGTGCTTTGACGTCGTCAAGCGTGCCTGCCGCAGCGGCACCGGCCGCAAGGCCGGCCACGGTCAGCGCGCCAAGAAATACGGAATTTTTCATTTTTACCTCTTCCTGATTGGTCCGCCTTTTGAGAAGCGGTTTGTACGACCCAGAAGGTCGGGGCGATACAGTAAAACGAGCTTTCGCCCGCCAATGCACGCAAGATTGTGTGGATTCATTTCAGAAGGTCAAGAGCAACAGCATCAAAAAGAGTTGGCTTTGCCCATAGTTTCCGCTGGGGAAGCCGCTTGTTCAGGCATCAGTCGGTCTGCTGAGCAAGTTCATGAAACCGTTTGGCCGACAGGAACCCGGATTGTTTCGCGGCCGCCATTGCAGTTGCCTCGTCATCCTTGCCCCATTGCTCTTCCTGCCATGTCTCATCGATGCGAGAGAGCGCCCAAAGGTGGCGGATATCGTGCTGTCCGGACAAGGCCGCAAAGCCAAGGATCAACGACCCGGACAGGCCCACAAGATCGTGAAAGGCCGTCAGGGTGAACACATCCATGTCATGGACCTGCCGACGCAGCGTCGACAGGGCTGCGGGGTCCTGTGGCTGATGGATGACGCCGCGCACGGGTACAAGGCGCGCGCCAAGCGTGCGTTCGGCCCAGTCAAGCATCGGGTCCCAGGCCTCGGTCTGGCGCGCCACGAGGCCGTCAGGTGCATCCGCGCGATAGCATAAAAGGTCACTGTCGCCGTAATCGGCCAGAAGGTCTGCAACCTCCGCATGCTGCACCGAAACCTTGTCGATCGCGGCGTTGACCGCGCGTGTCACCGGCATCGCTTGGGGTTTGATCTCACCTTCCTGTGCATCCCATTCGCGGGCGATTTCCTCGGCAAGGGCGCGCGATGGAACCACCAGCTCGGCCTTGGCGGGCGTCCGAACGGGGCGGCTGTCCAGCATCACGCCATAGCCGTTCGCCTGCTCGGCAATGCGCGCCTCTTTCCAGAAGCGTTTCGCCTTCCATTCGCTCATGCGGCAGCCTCCCAGAGTTGCGACAATACGCCTGGCAATGCGCGAAAATCATCTATCAGGCTTGTGGCCTTTGCCAGTGCGCTGCGCGGGTGATACCCCCATCCGACGCCAATCCCCGCGACACCGGCTGCGGCGGCCATCTCCATATCGAAACTCGTGTCGCCGATCATCACCGCGCGACCCGGGGCCACGCCGGTTTCCGCCAACGCGGCATGGATCATCGACGGGTGCGGCTTGGACGGATGATGATCGCTGACCTGCTGGGTGACAAAGAACCGGTGCATGTCGTGCGCCTCAAGCAACTTGTCGAGGCCGCGGCGTGACTTGCCTGTGGCGACGCCAAGCAAGACCTCGGGAATGGCGTGCAACTGTTCGATCACCTCAAGGGCATCGGGATATAGCGGCGAGGATTGCGCCGCGCCCACGCGCGCGCGCAAGTCCATATAGGCCTCCTTGTACCAGTCCACCATCCGGCCATGGGTGTCGGTTGGCAATGCCGGCGCAAGGCGCGGCATCGCCTGATCCAACGAGAGACCAACAATCGACAGCACCGTGGCGCGATCCGGCACGGGGTGATCTGCCCGTTCGAACGCATAGCTCATCGCCGCCACGATATCGCCCTGGCTATCGACCAGTGTGCCATCGACATCGAAAATGACCAGTCGCAGCGGGCCGGTCATGACAGATCCTCGAAGGGATCCGCCGGGACATCGGCGGGCCGCCATTGAAAAATGTCCCAGGTCCGCGCCATGTGTTCCGGCAGCGGCGCAGTCAGGTTGAGCATGGCACCGGTCACCGGATGCTTTAGGTTCAGGGAACGCGCATGCAGATGCAGTTTGCGGCTGACCTCTCCGCCCAGCTGGGCCCCCCAGCCATCGCCCAGGTTTTCCTGCCCGGACCCGCCGTATTTGCCATCCCCGATGATGGGATGACCGATCTCGGCCATATGCGCCCGCAACTGGTGCGTGCGGCCCGTGACAGGCACCAACGCCACCCATGCGCACCGGGATCCCGCGTTTTCGACGACGGCGTAATCCGTCGTGGCATGTTTTGCACCGGGGGTGGCGTCGACCTCGCGCGGGTGCAGACAGATCATCTTTTCGCCCTCGCCCTGCGCGCCATGCCCGGGCGCCTTGACCAGACCGAACCGAATGGTGCCCATGCGCGGCGCTGGCGTACCGGCCACGGCCGCCCAATAGATCTTGCGCGCATCACGATGTCGGAAGGCCGCGGTCAGGCTTGAGGCGACGGCCCGGCTGCGGGCCATGATGAGAACACCCGAGGTATCCTTGTCCAGACGGTGCACCAGGCGCGGCTTTTCATCCGCGTCGAACCGCAGGGCCTCGGCCAGTGAATCGACATGCCTTGTCTGCTTGCTGCCGCCCTGCACCGGCAGGCCCGGCGGCTTGTTGAGGGCAATGATATGGTCGTCGCGGTAGATCACGGCCGACCGGATCATCTTCTGATCTGCGTCCGAGATTCGCACCGTGTCGCGGGCCGGGGCGGTGCCGGGCTCCGGCAGGGGCGGAACACGCACCTCCTGCCCTTCTTCCAGACGGGTGTTGGCCTTGACCCGGCCGCCATCGACGCGCAGTTCACCCTTGCGGCACATCTTTTCGATGCGGCCTTGCTGGACATGCGGAAAGTGCCGGCGCAACCAGCGATCCAGCCGCTGATCCCCTTCGCCCGAGGCGACCGTTATTGTTTGAACACCACTCATGCCCATAGCATCCTTGCCAGCCAGACCCCCGCCGCAAGCGCGGCGATGGACAGCACCACCGAGAGCAGGACATACACCCCCGCCTGCACCATCTCACCGCGCTCATA
>JANSYB010000568.1 GCA_024742655.1 Paracoccaceae bacterium
CCGCGCGGGCATAGCGAAAAAGAAGGAAAAATGGTCAATGCAGACGCCCCTTGAAATCGCGTTCAAGCATGTGGAGCCCTCGGAAGGCATCAGATCGCTTATCGAAGAGAAAGCCGGTCAACTCGAAAAGTTCTATGACGGTATAACCAGTTGCCACGTCTACGTCCGCGCGCCGCATCAAAGCCAGCGCAAGGGAAACCGGTTCGAGGTGACGATTGAACTGCGGGTGCCCGGCAAAGAGCTTGTCGTTCGACACGATCAGAACGACGTGGCCGAGCATGAGCATCTTCACGTGGCCATACGCGATGCCTTTGCCGCGATGGCCGTTGAGTTGAAACGCTGGAAGGATCAGGTGAAGGGCGAGGTCAAGACGCTGGACGGGATGCTTCAGGGCAAAGTCGTGGAAATCCATCACGACAAGGATTTCGGTCAGATCATCGCCACCGATAACAGGCTGATCTACTTCCACAGAAACAGCGTCATCGACGGCAATTTCGACGACCTGAAACCCCGCGACACGGTCGAAATGGTCGTGCAGACCGCCGAAAGCGATATCGGGCCACAGGCCAGCACCGTCCGCCCCATCAGCGCCATGGCCTTCGACCCCGCGACCAAACCAAGTCGGCGATGAAGACGACGGACCTGGATGTCGCCATTATCGGGGCGGGAACGGCCGGGCTGTCGGCACGGGCCGAGGTTGCGAAACTGACCGACCGATACCGCGTCTTCGATCCCGGCCCGTATGGGACGACATGCGCGCGTTCGGCCTGCATGCCCTCAAAGGCGTTCTTGCAATCGGCGCATGACATCCATCGGCGCGCGGCGTTCGATGACCTCGGGATCGTCGGGGCAGACGGGTTGCGTATCGACGGGGCGCGCGTTCTGTCCCAGACCCGGAAACTGCGCGACGGTCTGGTGGAAGGGGTGATCGAGGGCATGTCGCCATGGCGCCGGACCCATCTGGTTCCCCACGCCCCGGTCTTTCAAGGCGATGGCACACTGCACGCGGGCGGGACCCGGTTTGCCCCCCGGGCGACCGTGATCGCCACCGGCTCTCGGCCCGTCGTCCCGAAAGGATGGCGCGAGACGTTCGGGGCGCGCGTTCTGACATCGGATGAGATCTTCGAACTGCGCACCTTGCCCGGTCGCGTGGCCGTGATCGGCCTGGGCCCCGTCGGGCTGGAGCTTGGCCAGGCATTGGCCCGTCTGGGGGTCGAGGTGACGGGATTCGACCCCTCGGCCACGATCGGCGGGCTTGAGGATCCCCGACTGCAGTCGCGCCTGCGTCAGGCAATCGCGGCGGAAATGACCGTGATCGAGGCACAGGCAGACCCCGTCGAAGGGCATGACGGCGCCATCGGGGTGCAATGGGACGACGGTCGGATCGAGGTGGATTGCCTGCTGGTCGCCATGGGCCGCACGCCCAACCTGTCGGATCTCGGGTTGAACGAGATCGGTGTCGATCTAGACGATGGGGGCGCACCCGAACTGCGGCCGGGGCAGATCAACCTTCCCGGAACGCGGCTCTATTTCGCCGGCGATGTCGGGCGCGGCCCCGCACTTCTTCACGAAGCGGCCGACGAAGGTCGTCTTGCGGGATATTTCGCCGCCCGCGACATGGATGCGGGGATCCGGCGGCGCACGCCCCTGCGGATCGTGTTCTGCGAGCCACAGATCGCCGTCGTCGGCGCACCGTGGCACGACCTGCAAGATCGGGGGGACGCTGTGGTCGTCGGCGAGGCAGCGTTCGATCAGGCCGGGCGGACACGGCTGCAACGGGCCGCCGGTGGCGCGGTGCGCATTTATGCGCAAAAGACAACGGCACGCCTGCTTGGGGCCGCCATACTGGCCCCCGAGGCCGAGCACCTCGCGCATCTTCTGGCCTATGCCATCGATCGCGGCGACGACCTGCAGGGGTTGCTCGCAATGCCCGCCTATCATCCGACGCATGAAGAGGTTCTCCGCCGTGCGCTGCGCGCCGCGCTGGAGAAATCCGATGTGGATACGCCGGAGATCGAGGCGATCCGGTGCAAGGATACGCCCGATGCGTGCGGCGCGGATCAACCCTGAGCGGGACACCCTGACAGCGCCATGCATACCCCGGCGCAGGCCCGACAGGCACCAAGGAACATTTCCCGTCACGCCCTGCCCGGCCGAATACACCACAGCCAGAAAGGAGACGTTCGATGACACCTCCCGACACCAATCTCAACAAACAGCGCCGCCGTCATTGGCCCGTGATATGGGGCATCACGGTGGCCTTCGTGCTGGCGATCGTCGCTTGGGTCGTGCTGAGCGGTTTCACGGATGACGTGAACGCCCCCGCCGACGCCATCGATGCCGATGAGCCCTCAGCC
>JANSYB010000260.1 GCA_024742655.1 Paracoccaceae bacterium
AAATTCAGTTCGGGCGGTCCGCCATCTCGGCGCGGATCTGTTGGCGGAAGACATCGATCGACACGGGCTTGCCGTCGCGCTTGATGCACCAGTAGGTCCAGCCGTTGCAGCTGGGTGCGCCTTCCAGCGCGGCCCCGACCTGGTGGATGGATCCTTTTACATCGTCGCCGATCAGCGTGCCGTCGGCCCGGACCTTGGCCTTGTGCCGGCCGTTCATGCTCAGCAATTCCTCGCCCGGGCGCAGCATGCCGCGTTCGATCAGCTGCCCGAAGGGAATGCGCGGCTCGGCCCGTTTGCTGGCCGAGACCTGGAGCGCCTCGCGGTCGAACTTGCGCACCTTGGCCAGCCGTTTCTCGGCAACCTTGCGATAGGCGGCCTCGCGTTCGATCCCGATATAGTCCCGACCCAGCATCTTGGCCACGGCGCCGGTCGTGCCCGTGCCGAAGAACGGGTCGAGGACGACATCGCCCGGATTGGTCGAGCCGACGAGAACCCTGTGCAACAGGCTTTCGGGCTTTTGGGTGGGATGGGCCTTGTCGCCCTTGTCGTCCTTGAGGCGTTCATGCCCCGTGCAGATCGGCAGAACCCAGTCGCTGCGCATCTGGATGCCATCATTCAGCGACTTGAGCGCCTCGTAGTTGAACGTGTATTTCGCGCCCTCGGCCTTGCTGGCCCAGATCATCGTTTCATGCGCATTGGTCAGCCGCTTGCCACGGAAGTTCGGCATCGGGTTCGACTTGCGCCACACCACGTCGTTGAGGATCCAGAAGCCGGCGTTCTGCATCGCCGCGCCGACGCGAAAGATGTTGTGATAGGAGCCGATCACCCAGATCGCGCCATTGGGTTTCAACAGCCGACGCGCGGCTTTGAGCCAGTCGCGGGTGAAGCTGTCATAGGCCTCGAAGCTGGCGAACTGGTCCCAGGCATCGTCCACCGCGTCCACCTGGCTGTTGTCCGGACGGTGCAGATCGCCGCGCAATTGCAGGTTATAGGGGGGATCGGCGAATATCAGATCGACGGAACCCTCGGGCAATCCGGTCATGACCTCGATGCAATCACCGTCAAGAATCGTGTTCAGGGGAAGCGCCTCGGCGCTCCTGGCTTTGGTGGTCTTCGTCATGTCTGCCTCTGTCACGGCGCGTCTTTGGCGCTCTGGTTCGTTGGCTTCGAAGATGAGTCAAACCTGATTCGCCGTCAATTTCTTTTTTGAATCAGCGGGTTATACTTTTCCCTTGATACAAGATATTGTGGACTGGCCTGAAAGAACGTCTATGGTGTGGGGTCACGCCGAGATTTTGAAGGGCCTCCATGTGGCTTTTGGACCCGTAACCGGCATTCGTTTCCCAGCCATAGCCAGGGAACTGTTGCGCCAAATCCCACATGAGCTTGTCGCGCCGTATTTTTGCCACGATTGAGGCCGCTGAAATCGACAGACAGACGGCGTCGCCCTTGATGATCGATTGAGCGGGCACGGCCAGATTGCGCGGGATCATGTTGCCGTCGATCAGCACCATGTCGGACCGCTGCCGCAAGCCCGCCACCGCGCGTTCCATCGCCAGATGGGCCGCGCGCAGAATATTGATTTCGTCGATTTCCTCGACGCTTGCATGCGCGACCGAGACGTCCGCGGTTTGCATGATCGCATCATGCAGAAGGGCACGCCGCCTGGCAGTCAGTTTCTTGGAATCGTTCAGACCGTCCGGGATGCGGGCAGGGTCCAAAACCACCGCGGCCGCCGTGACCGGCCCGGCCAAGGGCCCGCGCCCGACCTCATCCACCCCGGCCACGCGCAGTGCACCGCCGGCCATCGCCTGTTCTTCGTATCTGTAATCAGGACAGTCCATCCAAATCAAAAAGCATGGCTGGCCGTGAAATGCAAAACAGGAGAGGCCGAAACCTCTCCTGTCTGCCTGCTCGATTATTGTTGCGCCGGTGTCAGCGGCGCTCGGCGTTGCGGAACCCGTACTGTTTCAGGCACCGACGCTGATAGATCACCCATTGACGCCCTTCGCCGCGCGCGCGCACCGCGCATTCATGCGGCAGGGAGTTGAAATGGGCATAGTTCCTAAGCAGGCAGTTGCGCTCGAAGCCGCGCACCTCTCCGCTGCGTGTCGAGGCGCGGGCCCGGCAATTCTTGGGCAGCAGGTAGCGCTGGTCTTGCTGATATGCGTGCCGGTTCTTGCGGTAACCGTGATCCGGGTTTCCGAAGCCGCGACCACTGTTGCGTGTAACCGCGCGATCATTGTCGCGATTGTTGTCGGCGATGGCCGCGCCGATCAGACCAAGCGCCACGGCACCGGCAATCCATTTGGCGATGTCGTCGCTGTCGGCGCGGGCCGGTCCGGCGGTCATACCCGTTACTGCGAGGGCTGCGGCCAGAATGGCTGCGATAAAGGTTCGGTGCGTCATGTGATATCCTTTCGATCGACTTGCTTTTGTGGGCCCGTGGGCATCCGAATGCCGCGCCGGGTGATGAGTCGACACTGGGTCAGGATCGCAAAGACAGGCAATAACGCCCGCCTGTTATTGGATATCAGTCCGGTTTTGGCCCTTTTCCGCCGCGGCGATATTGAATAGCGGCGGGCTTCCGCGCATCTTGGCGTCATGAAACCGATCACACGCATATCTGCGCTGGCCGTCGGCCTGGCGATGTCCGCCACGGCCGCCCAGGCGTCCTGTATCGTCGAATACAAGGCCAAGCGCGACAACCCGCTTGAACTTTACTATGACGTGGCGCAGGTCGGCGGGGACTGTACCGTTGCCGAGGCAGCGGAGCGCCTGCAGAAGAAACTCGCCAAGGACGGGCTGACGCTGTTGAAGGTGTTGTCGGTGCGCAAGAAGTAACGAGGAAGGACGCCGCTTGCAGGACAAAGCCAACTTCGCCTCGGATGCACGCCGTTCGGGCAACCGGGTCGTGCTTTGGGGGGTCGCCGGAATCGTCGCCATTCTGTCGCTTGCGGCGGTTTTCCTGTTTCTGAGCCTGCCGGATGCAAATGCCTTCAATGCCCGGGTCGAACGCATCTTCATTGAAAACGATGCCCTGACCACGGATGCCGAGATCAAGCTGCTGGAGATTCTGGCGCTGTCCGGCACGGCGTTTTCGGAAACGCTGACCAGTTACCGAATGGTGATTTTCGTGCTGCTGGTCTTTGCAACGGCCTTGTTGATCGCCGCATTGGTCTTTCTTGTCATGTTGATCGCGATGAACCGCCGCATGGCGCAGATCGAACGGTCCGGCATCCAGGTCAGTTCCTTGTTGATCAGCCGCGAGGAAAAGACGGTCTACCTCAACAACATGGGCTTCAAGCTGACCGATGCCGCGATGGAGACCCTCGCCGTTCTGGCCGAGGCGCGGATGGATGATGATGTGTTGAGCGGTGCGCAGATCGAGGCGGTGATCTCGGGTCGCAGTTCGGAAGACTGTGAAGAGGCGGC
The DNA here is from genome assembly GCA_024742655.1 of Paracoccaceae bacterium. GTDB lineage: Bacteria > Pseudomonadota > Alphaproteobacteria > Rhodobacterales > Rhodobacteraceae > Roseovarius. The sequence goes on from JANSYB010000260.1 coordinate 3,436, forward strand.
CGGCGCGACCCGGATCAAGCGCCTGCGCGACACGCTGGGCAACCAGATGATAAGTGAACTTCTGGTCAAGAACATTGCACGCCGTGGCTACATGCTGGCGATCGACAAGGATGTGATCCGGGTGATCTGAAGCCGGTTCCCGATCAGTGACTGGTCCGGCGGTGACCTGTCGCGCTTTTACTCCGCATGCCGTTCCTGCGCAGTGTTCGGGCAACACAATCGATCCTGAAGGCTGCCGGTCCCGAATTTAAGGATCTGTTTTTGTTGGAAGGTGTTTAAAAATTAAGGGCATAAACCCCTATTGCATTGATTTCAAAGAAGTGGGCTGGTTTTTGGCGACCCCGGCAGGATTCGAACCTGCAACCTGCCCCTTAGGAGGGGGCTGCTCTATCCAGTTGAGCCACGGGGTCGTCGCGGGACTGTTTAGCGGGCACGTCACGTGTTGTCACCGCCCCATTCGCAGTTTCAAGCGTGCTTGATCCCGGCTGTATGTTCGCGGTAACACGGATGGGTAGCCCTGTCGGAAAGAGACAGCCGTGACCAAACAAGACAACCGACCCCTGACCCTGCGCGACGTTTCCGAAGCGTCGGGCGTCTCCGAGATGACCGTCAGTCGCGTTTTGCGAAATCGCGGTGATGTGTCGGAGACAACCCGCCAACGTGTGCTGGAGGCAGCAAAGACACTGGGATATGTCCCCAACAAGATCGCCGGTGCATTGGCCAGCCAGCGGGTGAACCTGGTCGCGGTGATCATTCCGTCGATGTCAAACATGGTTTTTCCCGAGGTTCTCACCGGGATCAGTGCCGTGCTTGATGAAACCGGTCTGCAACCGGTTGTCGGCATCACGGGCTACAAGCCGGAAAAAGAGGAAAAGGTGCTTTACGAAATGCTGTCCTGGCGCCCGTCGGGCGTGATCATCGCAGGGCTGGAGCATTCGGATGCCAGCCGGGCCATGCTGCGGGCCTCGGGGATTCCGGTGGTCGAGATCATGGATGTGGACGGCACACCGGTGGATTCGGTTGTTGGTATCTCGCATCGCCGGGCCGGGCAGCAGATGGCGCAGGCGATCATCAAGGCCGGATACGAACATATCGCCTTTCTGGGCACCAAGATGCTTCTGGATCACCGCGCGCGCAAACGGTTCGAAGGGTTCACCGAGACCCTCGCCAAGGCCGGGATCGAGGTCGAGGATCAGGAGTTCTATTCCGGGGGGTCGGCCTTGGCCAAGGGGCGGGAAATGACCCGCGATGTTCTGGACCGCAGCCCGGATCTTGATTTCATCTATTACTCCAACGACCTGATCGGGGCGGGTGGCCTGCTGTATCTGATGGAGCA
>JANSYB010000687.1 GCA_024742655.1 Paracoccaceae bacterium
AAAACCGCGATGGAGGCCGTGGCGGCGCGCGACTGATCCAGTGGGAACGGGGTGGGCAAACTCCCCGTGGCCCCGGGCATGACAATTGCCTTGGGGCGCACTAGATTAGGGCCAACATCAATGACCGACATGAGCTGCCGATGACCCGCTTTGCCCTTGTGATCCCCTTTTGCCTGATGGCCCTGCCTGCCGTGGCGCAGGACAAGCAGACGCTGTGTACAACCTCGGCCGAGATCGTGGAGTCCGCGGTGACGGCCCGCGCCGATGGCGCGAAAGAGCGGGCGGTGATCCGCGACATCACCGGCACGCTTGACGGTGACAAGGCCGTGTTCAAGCCCGCGGTGGAGCCGATCGTGAACTGGGTCTACACCCTGCCAGAGGATCAACTCACGGGCGAGGTTGCAACGGTCTACAAAGACACCTGCCTGAAGAACTGATCGGCGCGAATGCCCTTGGCGCGGGGCGCGGCTTGGCCCATATAATGCGGTATGAGCCTGCCACCGGGATTCCTTGACGAATTGAGAACGCGCACATCGCTGGCCCAGGTGGTCGGGCGCAAGGTGATGTGGGATCCGCGCAAGTCGAACCAGGGCAAGGGCGACATGTGGGCGCCGTGCCCCTTTCACCAGGAAAAGACGGCCAGTTTCCACGTCGATGACCGCAAGGGCTATTATTATTGCTTTGGCTGCCACGCGAAGGGGGATGCGATTTCCTTCGTGCGCGAGACCGAGAACGTGGATTTCATCGAGGCGGTGAAGATCCTCGCGCAGGAGGCCGGGATGCCCGTGCCCGAGCGCGACCCGCAGGCACAGGAAAAGGCCGACCGGCGCACGCAACTCTCCGAGGTGATGGACATGGCCGTGCGCCATTTCCGGATGCAGCTCAAGACGGCGGGCGGGGCGGCGGCGCGCGACTACCTCGCGGGCCGTGGGCTGGACGAGGCGGCGCTGGACCGCTTCGAGATCGGGTTTGCTCCGGATACCTGGCAGGGGCTGTGGGATACACTGAAGGACAACGGGGTCGAGGATGACCTGATCCTGGGCGCCGGTCTGGCCAAGCCCAGCCAGAAGGGCGGCAAGCCCTATGATACGTTCCGTGGCCGGATCATGTTCCCGATCCGCGATGCGCGCGGGCGCTGTATCGCCTTCGGCGGGCGGGCGATGGACCCCAATGATAACGCCAAGTATCTCAACAGCCCCGAAACCGAGCTCTTCGACAAATCCCGCACCCTCTATAACCATGGCCCCGCGCGCGAGGCGGCCGGCAAGGGCCAGCCGCTGATCGTGGCGGAGGGCTACATGGACGTGATCGCCCTTGTGCGCGCAGGGTTCGGGGCCAGTGTCGCACCACTGGGAACGGCGGTCACGGAACACCAGCTGGCGATGCTGTGGCGGATCGCGGATGAACCCGTGATCGCGCTGGATGGCGATACGGCGGGCCTGCGCGCCGCACATCGGGTGATCGACCTTGCCTTGCCGTTGCTGGAGGCCGGAAAATCCCTGCGCTTTGCGCTGATGCCCGAAGGCAAGGACCCTGACGATCTTTTGCGCGCCGAGGGGCCTGCATCCGTGCAAAAGCTGGTGGATGCCGCCCTGCCCATGGTGCAACTGCTCTGGCAGCGCGAAACCGAGGGGCGCAGCTATGACAGCCCCGAAAGGCGGGCCGCACTGGACAAGGCGCTGCGCGAAAAGATCAAGCTGATCCGCGACCCGTCGATCCGCAGCCATTACGGCCAGGCCATCAAGGAGCTGCGCTGGCAGCTGTTCAACCC
>JANSYB010000076.1 GCA_024742655.1 Paracoccaceae bacterium
CTCGGCCAGCGCCGCGTCAGAGGTGGCATAGCTGATGCGGAAATTCGGCGACAGCCCGAAAGCCGCGCCAAACACCACCGCCACGCCGGTTTCTTCCAGCAGGGCCGTGGCAAAGGCCTCGTCCGTGTCGATCAGCGCGCCACCCTTGGAGGTCTTGCCGATCAGTCCGGCGATGGATGGGTAGACATAGAACGCTCCGTCGGGCACCGGGCAGGTGACGCCGTCGATCTCGTTCAGCATACCCACCACCAGATCGCGGCGGCGCACGAACATCTCGTTATGACGCGGGATGAAATCCTGCGTGCCGTTCAGCGCCTCGACCGCGGCCCACTGGCTGATCGAGCAGGGGTTCGAGGTCGATTGTGACTGGATCTTGCGCATGCCCCCGATCAGAACCTCGGGCCCTGCGGCATAGCCGATCCGCCAGCCGGTCATCGCATAGGCCTTGGACACGCCATTGCAGGTCAGCGTGCGCTCATAAAGGCCCGGCTCGACCTGCGCAGGGGTGCAGAACGCGAAGTCGCCATAGGCGAGGTGTTCATACATGTCATCGGTCAACACCCAGACATGCGGATGGCGCATCAGAACATCGGTCAGCGCCTTCAATTCGTCGCGGCTATAGCCCGCGCCGGTCGGGTTGGACGGGGAGTTGAAGATGAACCAGCGGGTTTTCGGTGTGATCGCCGCCTCCAGCGCGTCGGGCTGCAGTTTGAAGCCGTTTTCGATCCCGGCTTTCACGATGACCGGTTCGCCGCCGGCCAGCAGCACCATGTCGGGATAGCTGACCCAGTAGGGGGCGGGGATGATCACCTCGTCGCCCGGATTGAGCGTCGCCATCAGCGCATTGTAGAGCGTCTGTTTTCCGCCGGTGCCGATGCTGACCTGCGCCGGTGTGTAGTCCAGACCGTTGTCGCGCTTGAGCTTGTCGCAGACCGCCTGTTTCAGTTCCGGGATGCCATCGGCGGCGGTGTAGCGTGTCTTGCCCTCTTCTATGGCGCGAATCCCCGCTGCGCGGATGTTCTCTGGCGTGTCGAAATCGGGCTCCCCCGCGCTGAGGCCGATGACATCCTTGCCGGCGGCCTTCAACTCCAGCGCGAGCGCTGAAATGGCCATGGTCGGCGAGGGTTTCACGCGTGAAAGTGTCGCGGAAAGAGGATTCATGTCGCGCTCCGATTGGACTGAGGGTCGTGGGTGTCATAGGGTGCGCGTGCGAACGGATCAAGCAATCAGACAGATGGCACACCCTGCCGGAAAGGATATCCCCATGAACGCCCAGACCGAAGAGGGCTGGTTCGACCCAGAAGCGACGACATTCGGTGACCGCGTGGCCGGCGCCCGTGAACTGGCCGGTATGAGCCAGAAAGACCTGGCGAGACGGCTGGGTGTCAAGCTCAAGACGCTAAAGGCATGGGAAGACGACCTCAGCGAACCGCGCGCGAACAAACTGTCGATGATGGCGGGGCTTTTGAACGTATCGCTGCTTTGGCTGCTGTCGGGCGAAGGCGAGGGGCCTGACGGGCCCGAGGAACAGGGCGAGCTGTCGCGCGACGTGGCCGAGATGCTGACCGAAATCCGTGACCTGCGCGCCCAGCTGGCGCTGTCGGCGGACCGTCTCGGTCGCCTTGAAAAATCTCTGCGGACCACCCTGAAAGAGGAAGCGGGTGTCTGAGGCACCCGAGGCCCGCTTGAAACGCCTGCGCATGCGCTCCATGCGCAGGGGGATCAAGGAGATGGACATCATCCTGATGCGCTATGCCGAGGCCCGGCTGGCGCAGATGAATGAGGCGCAACTTGTACTCTATGACGCGCTGCTGTCGGAAAACGATCAGGATCTGTACCAGTGGGTGACCGGCCAGGTGCCCGCGCCGGAAAAATTTGGCACGCTGGTCGATGAGATTGCCAGCGTGGCCACGGGCGGCCCTGTCTGACGCGAAAGATGCGTCGCATTTTATCCGGTATTTGCAGTATTTAACTGATTATTGGGCATTTCCCCCCAATGTCCTGTCCCGAGCAGTATCGCACGGAGACAATGATGAGTTTTCAAAACCAATTGCCGCGCCCGGCGCAGACGCACAGCTTCATGGCGGGATATCTGGATGCGCTGGCGCTGGTCGAACGGCTACACCGGCTGTTGCTGGATGTGATCAAGGACGAGTTCGAACGTGTCGGCGTTCTGGATATCAACGCGGTGCAGGCGCTGTTGTTGTTCAACGTGGGCGACAACGAGGTGACGGCGGGCGAATTGAAAACGCGCGGCTATTACCAGGGCAGCAATGTCAGTTACAACCTCAAGAAACTGGTCGATATGGGGTATATGCACCATCAGCGCTGCGAGATCGACCGCCGCTCCGTGCGTGTCCGGCTGACCGAAAAGGGCAGGGGTATTCGCGATATCGTGGCGCAGCTCTTCGAGCGTCATGCCGACGGGTTGGAATCGCGCGGGGTGCTGGGAGCGGAAGGGATCGACCAGATCACGGCCTCCCTGCGGCGGGTGGAACGCTACTGGGCCGATCAGATCCGCTACATTTACTGAGCGGGTCCTGGCCGGGTCATGCCGGACAGGATCGGGGCCTGAATTTCGCGGATCAGTTTGCGCTTCATCGCGGCGGCGAAATCGGCATGGTCGCGTGCCACCTCGGCAAAGGCGCCGGGACCACGCAACACGAAGTTGCGATAGTAGCCTTCCAGCGATTTGACGTTCTGCAGGTTCTTGGAGGTGTTGGCGCGCGACTGTGGCCCGATCACCAGCCCGTTGATCGTGACCGCCCCGAGATCCGCCTCGGTCAGGTCGCGCGGATGACGCCCGATATTGCCCGGCCCGTCGCCCGAGATGTCCACGGTCTTTTGCCAGCAGGCCGCCTGATCCAGGGCGGCGCGCGCCCCGAACACCATCGCGGCCGCGATCGCGGTGGAGGGATCCTTGGCGCGGCCGATCCCGGTGCGGCGCAAGTCTGCCGCGATGGCGCTCAACTGCGCGCCGGTGGTGATCGTCTGCCAGTCCGCCAGGATGCGCTGGTCCCTCAGACCGCTCCATTCGAACAGCATCAGGCGCACCGGGGCCTGTGGCATGGCCAGGAACGCCGCCTGCACCTCGGCATCCTCGAGCGCGGCGGCCAGACCGTCAAGTTGCAGCCGGTATTCCGTCGTATCGACCGAGCCGGACACATCCAGACCGACCGCGAGCGCCTGCCGGCAGGCGGCCTGCGCACCCGCGCACCACAATGCGCAAAGGCACAGCGCCATCGCTGAAATTTTCATCCCCGTGGCCCCGACACCGGCCGTCCGCCGAGAATGATGTCGTTGATTTCGCGGTAAAGCTTCCTCGTCATCGCCTCGCGGAATTCGTCAAACCCGTTCGCCACCACGAGAAAGGCGCCCGGGCCATGCAGCACCTCGGTGCCATAAAACCCCAGAACCGACGGATCATCGCCCAGGATCACCAGGCCATTCACCGTGACCCCGCCCATGGGAAAATGCCGATAGGCCTCGCGCGGGCCATAGCGATAGTTGTTCACCCCGTCGCCCGATACGTCGATCACGCGCCGCGCACAGGCCGGGCCCTGAGACAGCAGCGTCGCCCCATAGCCAAGGGCCGGCCCCATCGACGTGGGGAAATCATCGTGGCTGCGCTCCATGCCGGCCAGTGCGGCCACGGCCGCGTTTATTGCCGCGTCGCTGTTCAACACGGTCCAGTCCAGTTGCAGCTTGTGCTGGTAGAACCCGCTCCATTCATAGACGGCCAGCGCCACATCGCCCGGCGCGCCGCGCAGGATCGCATGGCGTACCTCGGGCGCGTCCAGCGCCGCGGCCAGTCCGACGCGCTGCAGATCATACTCGGTCGCATCCACCGACGAGGACACGTCCAGCGCCAGTACCAACGCGAGGCGGCACCCCTGCTGTGCGCTTGTCGGCCCGGCCATAAAAAGGGCCAGGAAAACGGCCCAAACCCTTACCAATGGCCGATATTCTCCATGCTGGTCCAGGGCTCCGCCGGGGCCAGCGCCTCGCCCTCCTGCAACAGCTCGATCGAGATGTTGTCGGGGCTGCGCACAAAGGCCATCCGCCCGTCGCGGGGGGGGCGGTTGATCGTGACGCCGTTGTCCATCAGGTGTTGGCACATCTCGTAGATGTTCTCCACCGAATAGGCGAGATGCCCGAAATGCCGGCTGTCCGAGGGCAACCCTTCATCCCCGTCCCAGTTGTAGGTCAGCTCGACAGGGCATTCCTCCTGACCTTCGGGGGCCAGGAAAACAAGGGTGAAGCGGCCCTGTTCATTGTCCCAGCGGCGGGTCTCGTGCAGGCCCAGCAATTTGTAGAAGGCGATGGATTCCTCGAGGTCCCTGACCCGAACCATCGTGTGCAGATATCTGACCCGCATGTGTGCTCTCCCTTGGTTGTACGACACAAGGATAGCGGGCCTGCACGCGGAGTCGAGGGGCCTCAGAATTCCGAGCGCACCCCGAGTGAGAGCGAGGTTTCATCCACGTCGAAGCGCGAGATATTGGAGCGGCTTTTCCCGGCGTTGAAGGACACGGTCGGTACAAACCCCATGTAGCCCCAATCGTTGAACGAGGCCGTTACACCGCCAAAAACCGAGTCGTCGTTGCGCCCGCCGGGGACCGGCAGCAGAACCGAGTAACGGTCATAGTCCACCACGCTCTTGCCCAGCGAAAACGTCATCACCGCGGGGCCGATCTGCTGGCCCATCGTGTAGCTGACGACCCCGGTCCATTGCGAATAGGCGCGGTTCGTGCCGTTGGTGTCGACATTGCGGTAATTGACATAGGCGCCAAGCCGCCCGCCCTTCGGCAAGGTATAGCTGAGTTGCGCAAACGCGTCATATTGCGTGGCGTCTGATTTGGGAACGGTCGCGTCCAGCTGTTCCTCGACCGAGGTGCCAAGGCTGAGATACAGGTTCTCCGAAAGTTTCTGGCGGCGCTGCACGCTGGCGCGGGCGAAATCGTAGTAGGGATCGCCCCCCGACCACGTCCGTCCACCGGCCAGGCCCAGCTCCCACTGGCTGTCCTCGCCGCGCCCGGCAAAGGCGTGCGCGATGCCCGCTTCGGCGCGCGCGGTGCCGAGGTCAGAGGCGCTGAGACCGGCCACCGGGTTATTGAACCGCACTTGCCGCGTGTAGAACCGGCCCTTCAGACGCGTCAGCGACGTTTGCGATTGCCGCAGTCGGTAACTGAGGCGCAGATCCCCGGTTGCCACGGTTCCCGGAATGGCCTGGGCACTGGGTGACAGGGTGCCCACCAGCGGAGAGCCATCGATGATGTTATAGGGGCTGTTGGAGCCGTTATTGACGTTGTCGGACGGCGTGACAGAGAGTTTTATGTTGAAGTTCAGAGGATTGCGGGCCCGCACCGTTCGAAAGGCGCGAATTGTCTCGTCGCGGGCATCCTCGGTCGGCGCATGCTGGACCGCGCGGCGCAGCCACAGTTGCGAACTGGTCAGGCGTTCATCGAGAAAGGCCAATTGCGAGGCCAGTTGCGCCGCCTCGTATTTCTGCAGGTCGTTGCCGGCGGAGTAAAACGCGCGGCGCGCTGATTTCAGGCCCCACCCGTAGGCGTCGACCTGCGCGAAGGCGAGGGCCTGGGTGTAGTGGGCGTGTCCGTTGCGTGGATCGGCCTCGATCAGCTCCTTGCTGATCGAATAGGCCAGCCTGGGCCGTTTCTGCACCAGCGCCTGCCGCGCCATTGCCTGTGCCTGCGGCAGGGTCAGATACAGGTTTTCGGCCCGGGCAGGGGGGCTGCCCCCGGCCCAGGCCAGAATTGCCAGGCCGAGGACAAGCCCCAGCGCAGCGCGTTTTTTACGGATTGACGCCGGCACAGATCGGGTCGTCCACGGGTTGTCCGCACTGGTCGAGAACGAAGACGCCGTATTCCTCTTCACCCTCGAAGCCGAGGGGGTTGTTCGGGCCGTCCCACTGTTCGAGATGGATCGTGCCGGCCACGCCTGACGCATTCGTGCCGCCGAAGATGCCGCCGTAATCGCCGATATCGGTGCCGATCACGTTCTCACCCGGAAAATCGCCGGCTTCATACTCGGTATCGCCTAGGAACGTCCCCGTCGTGGGGTCGATCGAGGTGTTCAGCAACACGATCGACGGCAGCACGGTGGCAGTGTCGAGGATTTGCCGATTGTAGATGTTTCCTTCAACCGCGTTGTCGGCGAAATCGGCCTGAATGAGGATATTGCCGGTGACTTCCGCGGCCTGCAGCGGGGCAAGATCGGGATCGGTGCCGCCGGGCACCGGCGCCAGGTCCTCGCTCGAGCCGCCGACGTTGATCAGGCCCACATAATTGCCCGCATAGCTGACAAGGCCCGTGGTCGTGGCGGGATTTGGCGGCGTGTAGGCGCCGTCACGTTCATAATACCCACCACCCAGAAAGCGATTGCGCACGCCACCCGAGACAACCACGCCGGCGCGCACGCCGCTGTTGTTGTTGGCCTCGCGCCCGTAGGCGGTAAAGTGACGGTCAAGCGGGTCATCCTGTGCCGTGAAGGCGATATACCCGTTGCGATCCAGACCCGGACGGCGACGGTAATTGGCGGTGAAGGGTTCATCATCCAGCGTAACGCCCTCGACGCTGAGCGTCGGTGGAACCGTGTTGGGGTTGAAGCTGACCCGTGTAAGGTCACCGGCGAGGCTTTGGGGGATACCCGCCTCGGTGACCGGGTTTTCCTCGTCACCGGGATCGGGGGCCGGGTCCTCGGCCGGCGGTGCCGGATCGGGCTCGAACGGGTTCGAACCGCTGCCACATGCCAGCAGGAATGCCGGCAACATCAGTGCTGCCACGAAACGTTTCATGATGAGTACTGCCCTCAATATGTATGCGTTGTTTTCCGCGTTTTGCCCGAGAGTCAGGGCTTTGCAGGTCAAAGTCAATGTTTTCGTGCGACCGTTTCACGCGAAATTTGCACTGTGTTGCGCTTGTATCCCCACCCGATATGGGGCGTTTTTTCCTGGCGCTCCGCAAGATATAGTGGGCTGCGACTCGCTCTTGTTGTTGCCGCATGGTGTGGCGCAAAACGGGAAATCGGCCATGAAACAGTATCACGACGCTCTGCGCCATATTCTTGAGACCGGCACGCCGTCCTCAGACCGCACGGGAACCGGCACGCTGTCGGCTTTCGGGATGCAGGCACGCTATCCGATGGCCCAGGGCTTCCCGCTGGTGACCACCAAGAAATTGCACCTGCGCTCGATCATACATGAACTGCTGTGGTTCCTGTCGGGGGACACGAACATCCGGTATCTCAAGGAAAACGGCGTATCGATCTGGGATGAGTGGGCCGATGAAACCGGCGATCTTGGCCCCGTGTACGGCCACCAGTGGCGTCACTGGCCCGGCCCCGTGGGCGAGATCGACCAGATCGAAACCCTGATCGAGATGATCCGCACCACCCCCGACAGCCGCCGCCTGATCGTGTCGGCCTGGAACCCGGGCGATGTGCCCCAGATGGCGCTGCCGCCCTGTCACACGCTCTGGCAGGTGCGTATCATCGGTGGCCGCCTGCATCTGCAACTCTACCAGCGCTCCGCCGACATGTTCCTCGGCGTCCCGTTCAACATCGCGTCCTATGCCCTTTTGCTGCACATGCTGGCCCATGTGACGGGCTATGAGCCGGGCGATTTCGTCCACACGATCGGCGACGCACATATCTATTCCAACCATATGGAGCAGGTGAAATTGCAACTGTCCCGCACGCCCAAACCGCTACCCACCTTGCGGATCATCCGTGATGTGCCGTCGATCTTCGATTTCACCTTCGAGGATTTCGAGATCACAGGTTATGCGCCTGACGCGCATATCCCGGCACCGGTGGCGGTCTGATGATCTCGCTTGTCGTCGCCCGTGATCGC
>JANSYB010000671.1 GCA_024742655.1 Paracoccaceae bacterium
CGCCAATATCGACTGTTTCGATATCGAGCTGAATGAAAGCGACCCCGAGAAACTGGCCGAGATCGTCTGCGCGCTGGAGCCGACCTTCGGCGCGATCAACCTCGAAGACATCAAGGCGCCCGACTGTTTCATCGTCGAAAAGATCTGCCGCGAGCGGATGAACATCCCGGTCTTTCACGACGATCAGCACGGCACCGCCATTGTCGTGGGCGCGGCCGCGCGCAACGCGCTGTTCGTCGCAAACAAATCCTTCGAGGACATCAAGATCGTGTCGACGGGCGGCGGGGCGGCGGGCATTGCCTGCCTCAACCTGCTGCTGAAACTGGGGGTGAAGCGGGAAAACGTCTGGCTGTGCGATGTGCACGGGCTGGTCTACGAGGGCCGCACCGAAGACATGAATCCGCAAAAGGCCGCCTTCGCGCAGAAAACAGACCTGCGCGAACTGGGTGACGTGATCGGCGGCGCCGACCTCTTTCTGGGCCTGTCCGGGGCCAATGTCCTGAAGCCTGAGCACGTGGCCCAGATGTCGGACCGTCCAATCATCCTGGCGCTGGCCAACCCGGAACCCGAAATCATGCCGGACGCCGCCCGAGAGGTGGCCCCCGATGCCATCATCGCCACCGGGCGCAGCGATTTTCCCAACCAGGTCAACAACGTGCTGTGTTTTCCGTTCATCTTCCGGGGTGCGCTGGACGTGGGCGCGACCGAGATCAATGACGAGATGCAGATCGCCTGTGTCGAGGCCATCGCGGAACTTGCCCGGGCCACCACCTCGGCAGAGGCCGCCGCGGCCTATCAGGGCGAACAGCTGAACTTTGGCGCCGATTACCTGATCCCCAAACCTTTCGATCCGCGCCTGTCCAGCATCGTTCCGACCGCCGTTGCCCGGGCCGCGATGGAAACCGGTGTGGCCGAGCGCCCGATCGAGGATCTCGAGGCCTACAGCCAGAAACTGACCGCCTCGGTGTTCAAATCCGCCCTGTTGATGCGCCCGGTGTTCGAGGCCGCCGGCACCGCCGCGCGGCGAATCGTCTTTGCCGAGGGCGAGGATGAACGCGTCTTGCGCGCGGCACAGGCCATCCTCGAGGAAACCACCGAACAGCCGATCCTGATCGGACGTCCGGACGTGATCCATGCGCGCTGCGAACGCATGGGCCTGACCATCCGGCCGGATCGCGATGTCAGCATCGTGAACCCCGAGCGCGATCACCGCTACCGCGACTACTGGGCCACCTATCACGACATCATGAAACGGCGTGGCGTGACCCCGGATCTGGCCAAGGCGATCATGCGCACCAATACAACGGCCATCGGCGCGATCATGGTCTACCGCGAAGAGGCCGATGCCCTGATCTGCGGGACATTCGGCGAATACCGCTGGCATCTGAACTATGTCACGCAGGTTCTGGGCGATGCCACACACCATCCGCATGGCGCGCTTTCCATGATGATTCTCGAAGACGGGCCGCTGTTCATCGCCGACACCCATGTGCGCGCCCGCCCCGAACCCGCGGAACTGGCCGAAACCGCGCTTGGTGCGGCGCGCCACGTGCGGCGTTTCGGGCTGGAGCCAAAGGTGGCATTCTGTTCTCAGTCACAATTCGGCAACCAGGGCAGCGATTCAGGCAAACGCCTGCGCGAGGCTATCGCCCTTTTGGACGCCGCGCCGCGCGATTTCAGTTTCGAGGGCGAGATGAACCTCGATGCCGCGCTTGATGCGGACCTGCGTGAGCGCCTGCTGCCCGACAACCGGCTGGAAGGAGCGGCAAACGTTCTGATCTTTTCCAACGGTGACACGGCGTCGGGCGTGCGCAACATCCTCAA
>JANSYB010000403.1 GCA_024742655.1 Paracoccaceae bacterium
AAGATCGAGCGCGACGATTGAGGACAGTCGGGCGGCGCCGGCATCGGCCGCGCCGCCCTTCGGAAAGGTCACACCATGACAAGTTACAAGATCTGGGATCCTTTGGTGCGTGTCTTTCACTGGTCGCTGGTGGCCGGTTTCACCGCCAATGCGCTGCTGATCGACGATGACAGCAAGCTGCATGAATGGATCGGCTACGCGGTGCTGGCCCTTGTGGGGGTGCGCATCCTATGGGGGATCGTCGGCCCGAAAAGCGCACGCTTTTCCAGCTTTCTTCCGGGTCGGGAGGCCGTGCTTGACCAGGTTTCGGATATCGCCACCCGCCGGCGGCGCACCCATCTGGGGCATACGCCGCTCGGGGCGCTGATGATCGTGAACCTGCTGGTCACGATCCTTGCCATCGGTGCCACCGGGCACCTGATGACCACGTCTGCCTTCTGGGGCGTGGAGTGGGTCGAGGAGGCGCATGAAGCGCTGGTCGTCTGGGCCGAGATTTCCATCGCGGCGCATATCGCCGCCGTTCTTCTGGAAAGCTGGCGCACGGGCGTCAACCTGCCCCGGGCGATGCTCACGGGTAAAAAACAGGTTCCGGACGACATAAACCTCGTCAAATGACGGTGTTCGACGGCAAGAGGCCGGTGGCACTCCTGATCCTGATCGCGGTGCAGGTCCTCTGCACCGCGTTTTTCATGCGCGATGTACTGGACGATCTGCGCGGGTCCGCCGAAGGGCCTGACGACAATTAACCGTTTTGCGAAACGCTTTGGTGCAACCTGAAGGCTTGCGCATGGGGCGGGGCTCGGGCATACCCGGCGCCACCTTGCAACGGGGCACCAATGTCCAACAAGCTCGCACTCCTGCTGATCTTCGTGATCGTCGCCGCGCTGACCTATGATGCGGTTTATCGTGACTGGACGAACACAGTTTTCTTGTCGCGCAAGATGGTGGAGTTGATCGAATGGCTGGCGTTCTGGCGGTGAGGTCTGTCAGTTGTCGCTGAACTTGCCCTTCAAGGCATCGCAAACCGGTGGTGTGACGAACTTGGACACATCCCCGCCCAGCCGCGCGATTTCCTTGACCAGTTTGCTGGCGATCGCCTGACGGCGGGCGTCGGCCATCAGGAACACCGTCTCGACACTGTCGTCGAGCGCACGGTTCATGCCGACCATCTGGAATTCGTATTCGAAATCCGCCACCGCGCGCAGACCACGCACGATCACCCCTGCCCCGACCTCATGGGCACAATCTATCAACAGATTTTCGAACGGGTGGGCCACGATCTCGACCCCGGTGGCGTCGCTGATCGCCGCGCATTCCGACTCGACCATCGCCACTCGCTCCTCAAGACTGAACAAGGGGCCCTTGTCGCGGTTGATCGCCACCCCGATCACCAGCCTGTCCACAAGCGTGCAGGCGCGTGCGATGATGTCGATATGGCCCAATGTGATCGGGTCGAAGGTGCCGGGGTAAAGACCGATGCGCATGGGGCGGCTCCGCTGATTTTCTCGGGGCACACGCAACAATAATGCGCACCGGAATGCAAGGCCCCCGGGGCATGGTTCTCAGGCGGCGTGACCGCGGCTCAATGCCCCATGATCATGTCTTGGAGCGCAGCCTTTTCCATCGACAGTTCCTGCAGGCGCGCCTTGACCACGTCGCCGATCGTCACGATACCGACCATCGCGCCATCCTCGACCACCGGCATGTGGCGGAACCGGCCGTCCGTCATCCGGGTCAGCACAAGGTCGGCACTGTCCTGCCGGGTACAGCAGACCGGGTTGCGCGTCATGATGTCGTCGACGTTCTCGGTCATGCAGGCCCCCCCCTTGAGAGCGAGGGCGCGCACGATGTCGCGCTCCGACAGGATCCCCTCGGGGTGTTTGCCATCCGACGAGATGATGATGCCACCGATCCGCCGTTCGGCCAGGATCTGCGCGGCCTCGGACACCTTTGTTCCCGGCGCGACCGTGATCACGCCGCTGTCGCCCTTGGATTTCAGGATTTGCTGCACCAGCATGACGGCCCTCCGGCAATATTATTTCTAACAGCAAGGTTCCGTTATAATTAAATTTCTGTCAAGCCTCTGCCTCCAGCCTCGCCACCTCGGCGCGCAGCCCATCCCCCAGCATCTGGGCAAAACGGTTCATCCGCTCAAGTCGCTGATCGTCGGCATGGCGCACCAGATAGAAACTGCGTGTGAGACCGAAACTGTCCGGCAGCACCCGCACCAGGCCCGGATAATTGGCAAGCGCGAAATCATGCACGATCCCCACCCCCGCGCCACGGCGGATCATGTTGATCTGGACCGACACGGAATTGGACGCCAGCCGGACACGCTCCAGCCCGGTCTTGCCAAGGTAATCCAGTTCCTTGTCGAAAATCATGTCGGGGATGTAGCCCACCATCCGGTGCACCGCGAGATCGTCAAGCGTCTGGATCCGGGGGTTCTGGCGCAGGTACCAGCGCACCGCGGCCAGCGACAGACGGTAGTCGCTGATTTTCTGGACGCTCAGCCGCCCGGCCGTGGGCGGGCTGACGGCGATGACCATGTCCGCTTCGCGCCGGGTCAGGCTGAAGACCCGCGGCTGCGCCACGATCTGAATATCGAGATCCGGGTTGTCCACGGCGATCTGTGTGCAGACTTGCGGCAGCAGGTAGTTCGCCACCCCGTCGGGTGCCCCGATGCGGATCTGACCGCTGAGCCCGCTGGTCTTGCCGGCCATCTCTTCGGAGGCGTCCTGCATCGCCAATTCGGCGCGTGCGGCATGCGACATCAGGCGCTGCCCGGCATCGGTGAGCGCGTAACCGGTGGGCGACTTGGCGAAAAGCGGCGCACCGTACCCTTCCTCCAGCCGGGCAACGCGCCGCCCAACGGTGGCCGGGTCCAGCTTCAGCGCGCGGCCCGCGCCCGACAGGCTTTCCGATCGGGCCACGGCCAGAAAAACACGCAGGTCATCCCAGTTGGAATACATTTCAGCTCTCCTCAACCACCGCTGCTTTGCATTTATGCAGGGCGCTTTTGAAATATTGCCCCTTTAACCGCCAAAAATGCAACGTTAACCTGCGCCAAAACCCCGGAGGAGTCCCATGCAAGAACTGACCCATTTCCTTGGCGGTGAACGTGTCAAAG
This sequence comes from Paracoccaceae bacterium, assembly GCA_024742655.1. Classification (GTDB taxonomy): domain Bacteria; phylum Pseudomonadota; class Alphaproteobacteria; order Rhodobacterales; family Rhodobacteraceae; genus Roseovarius. The sequence goes on from JANSYB010000403.1 coordinate 3,131, forward strand.
GCACGTCCGGCCGCTTTTCCGACGTGTTCAACCCCGCCACGGGCGAGGTTCAGTCCAAATGCCCGATGGCCTCGGCGGCCGAAACCGCCAAGGCGATCGAGGACGCCGCCGCGGCCCAGATCGCATGGGGCGCCACCAACCCGCAGAAACGCGCCCGCGTGATGATGGCCATGGTCGGGCTGATGAACCGCGACATGGACAAGCTGGCCGAGATGCTGAGCCGCGAGCACGGCAAGACCCTGCCCGACGCCAAGGGCGATCTGCAACGCGGGCTTGAGGTGATCGAGTATTGCATCGCCGCGCCGCAGATGCTCAAGGGCGAATATACCGATGACGCAGGCCCCGGCATCGACATGTATTCCATG
>JANSYB010000628.1 GCA_024742655.1 Paracoccaceae bacterium
CCGGTCGCGGCAGGCAGATGTCTCGACAGGGCGCGCTGAGACGGCCATACCAGACAGATCACACCAATCCGCCCGGGAGTTTGAATGACCGACACACCGCGCATCCTGTTGCATAATGACGAGACGGCATCGCTGGTCGCGCGCCTGCATGGCAGCTTTCCGCAGGTCGAATACAGCGTCTGCAACAGCTATCCCGGCCTGCGTGCCGCGGTCGGGGCGTTCCGCCCCGATATCGTCTATTCCGTGCGCTTTGATGGCACGGCCGGGTTCCCGCGCGATGCGCTGTTCGGTCCGGACGGGCCGCGCTGGATCGCCAATGGCGGGGCGGGGACGGACCATTTCCCCAAGTGGGATCCCGCCCGGGTCACCGTGACGAATGCCGCCGGCGTGGCCGCGGGCATGATGGCGGAATACATCATGGGGGGATTTTTGCATTTCACCCTCGACGTGCCGGGCCTGCAGGCGGACAAGGCCGCGAAACACTGGGCCGCCCGCATGGTGCGACCACTGGCAGGCAAAACCCTTCTGATCGTCGGGCTGGGCCATACAGGGCGTGCGCTGGCGGAAAGGGCCAAGGCGTTCGGGATGCATGTCCTTGGCACACGCGCGCGTCCACAGCCCACCCCGCATGTCGATGAGGTGCACGACGCCGCGGCGCTGACCGATGTGCTGCCACGCGCGGATTTCATCGCGGTGGCCACCCCGCTGGTTCCGGCGACACGGGGCCTGATCGGCGCGGCGCAGATCGCGCGGATGAAACCGGGCGTGATCCTGGCCGATGTCTCGCGCGGGGGTGTGGTGGACCAAACTGCGCTGCACGCCGCGCTGAGGGACGGGCACGTGGCGGGCGCGGCCCTCGATGTGTTCGAGGTGGAGCCCCTGCCGGAGACCAGCCCGCTTTGGGGTCTGGACAACGTGATCGTGTCGCCGCATTGCTCTTCGGTGCATGAGGGCTGGACGGCGGCGTCGTTCGACCTGTTTCTCGAGAATCTTGGCCGTTGGATGGCGGGCAAGACGCTGCGCAATATCGTCGATCCGGCGAGGGGATACTAACACGCGCCGCGTCGCACTCAGCTATGCTTGCGGCCCGATTTGTGACCGGCGTCATAGAACCAGTCGTCGGGATAGGGATACCACCAGTCCTGCTCCTGCGCGCGCGGGTCGATCACGACCATCTTGGCGTTGCGAAAGGCGTTGAGCCCTTCGGACCCGAGCGAGCGACCAAGACCGGAATTCTTGATCCCGCCAAAGGGCAGGGCGTCGTTGTCCACCAGCGGGTTGTTGACCCAGACCATCCCGGCCTCGAGCCGGCGCACGCCCTCCATCGCCTCGGCCAGGTCATCGGTGAAAAGACACGCGCCCAGCCCGAATTCCGATGCGTTGGCGCGCTCCAGCGCATCGTCGAAACTGTCCACCTTCACGACCGAGACGACGGGCCCGAAAATCTCTTCGTGCAGGACGGCCATATCGTCGGTCACCTCGGTCAGAACGGTGGGTGCGTAGTACCAGCCGGTGTTGCGATCCTTGGGGATGTGCCCGCCAAGCGCCACGTGCGCCCCCCTCGCCACGGCGTCATCCACCAGCCGGATCACCTTGTCGCGCGCGGTCTGAGACACCATCGGGCCTATCTCGGCCACCTCCAGTCCGTGACCGATGCGCAACTGGCCGGCGCGCTCCACCAAGGCCGAAACGAAGGCGTCATGCACCGGCGCCTCGACATAGACCCGCTCGGTCGAGGTGCAGACCTGTCCCGATTGCAGGAACGCGGCCGTCACCACGCCTGCGGCGGCCACGGGGATATTGGCGTTGCGCGTCACGATGCAGGGGTCGTTGCCGCCCGCCTCGATCACAGCGGGTTTCATGTGCTGCGCAGCGGCCACCGCCACGGCCCGGCCCGCGGGGACCGATCCGGTGAAGGCCACGGCATGGGTCTTGGGGCTGGCGATCAGGTGCTGGCCGACCTCCGCCCCGCCGGGCAGGCAGGCGATCAACCCCTCGGGCAAGGCGCGGAAGAACGCCATGAAGGCCATGGTGCACAGCGTGCCCACCGGCGAGGCCTTGAGCAC
>JANSYB010000004.1 GCA_024742655.1 Paracoccaceae bacterium
AGGGTGTTCAACTGGACGATGGCGGTGCTGCTGGTGGCCACGCTGATCCCCGTGCTATGGCCGGGCGCATGACCCTGACCCTGATTCACACCACCGACGTTCACAAGGCCACGTTCGACGCGCTGCGCGATCGGATTGCGCCGGGCAAAAAACTGCGACACGTGGTGCGGCCGCAATGGCTTTCACAGGCGCAGGGCGGGGTGGATGCAAGGCTGCAGGCCGAGATCGACGGGGCCGTGGGCCGCGCCGATGGGCCGGTGATCTGCACCTGCACCACGATCGGACCGGCGGCAGAGGCGGCAGGTGCGATACGGGTGGACCAGCCCATGATGCAGGCGGCGGCGCGCACAGGTGGGCCGATCCTGCTGGCCTATTGCCTCGACAGCACGTGGGAGCCAAGCCTGAGCCTGCTGGATCGTGCCTTGCAGGCCGAGGGCGAACCACAAAAGGTCCATCCCCTGAAACTGACGCAATACTGGCCACTCTACGAGGCGGGCGAGGTTGAGGCGTTCACCGCCGTGATCGCGGGCGAGATTCGGCAGGCCGCCGCGGCACTCAACGATCTGGGTGCCGTGGTTCTGGCCCAAGTGTCGATGGCCGGGGCGGCACCATTGCTGGGCGATCCGGGCGCCCCGGTCCTGTCCTCGCCGGAACTGGCGCTGCGCGCGGGGCTAAACGCCAAAAGATAAGCCCCGCAGCAGGTGCCGCGGGGCCCGTCTTCGTTCTTGCAGAAATGGTATCAGTTGACGGCCTTGGCCTCGACCACGTCCTTTTCAATGCTGTCGCCGCTTGCGATCTCGATCCGGCGGGGCTTGAGGGCCTCGGGCACCTCGCGCACCAGATCGATATGCAGCATGCCGTCGGCATGGGTTGCACCGCTGACGCGCACATGATCGGCAAGCTGGAACTTGCGCTCGAATGCGCGGGTGGCGATACCGCGATGCAGGTAGGTGCGTTCGCCCTCGTCCTCGGCCTTGCGGGCCGACACGATCAGCGCGCCTTCCTTGACCTCGACCGACAGATCCGCGTCGGCAAAGCCCGCAACGGCGATCGAGATGCGATACGCATCATCGGCGGTTTTCTCGATATTATAAGGGGGGTAGGTGGGGTGATTGACGTCGCCTGACAGGACACGGTCCATCATGTCGGCAATCTGGTCAAACCCGATAGTGGCCCGGTAAAGGGGCGCAAGATCAAAGTTTCGCATGGTTATCCTCCGTTGAGCGATACCTGATATGTGACCTTCCCCGAAGGGACAGGCAGGTTGACCCGACCCGCCAGGCGGCGCCGGGATATGGGTTATGTGGGTAAGAGCGCGCTGTGTTTCAAGCCCTCGAAACCGGGGCGCTTTATTTGGCTTTCTCGAATTTCGCACCCGATGCGCGGCGGGCTGTCCCGACACGTTCACGCCGGAATTCTGCAGTACCGGATCCCGCGCCCGGCAAGCTGCGCAGCTTGCGCTTGAGCTGGCTTACAACGGCCGGAAGTTCCATCCCATAGGCGACGGTTTTGCCGCTTTCCTCCTGGCGGCCGCCCACAACAAGCGACACGATCTGCGAACGCCGCTGGCCACGCGAAAAGACCGGTGCGCCTGATGATCCGAATGTCACATCGCAGTCAAAAGAGATCAGGCCACCCCCCTGCCCCAGAACGCCGCAACTGCGTTGCCAGGAGAGCGCATTGTCGCGATCCCGTCCGTAGGACACGACACTGACCGAATTCCCGATCGCCGGGCCGGTGTAGATCGCAAAGGGATTGGCCTCCGACACGGGAATCGGACGGCTGAGTTCAAGAAGGGCGGCGTCATTCTTTACGTTTTGGGTGGTCATGCCGCTGAAATAGTCATAGCCGTCCATCACGGCATAGTGGCTGACTTTGCGCTCCGCGATGCTCTTGCCATCGCGGTATCCCGCCCGAAAAAGAAGGCTGGTCACCGGTCTGGGATTGCCGTTTTTGTCAAACACGCAATGTGCCGCGGTCAGGACCTGGTCCGGAGAGATCAGGACACCGGTGCAATAGCCCCCTGACCCGAGATCAAGCCGGCCAACGGCCTCCCATCCAAACAGGTCGTCCCGATAGGTCAGCCGCTCAAGGGCCTGTGCGTTGGACAGATCCGGTAACAGCAGGATCGACGCCAGCGTCACGTAGATCAACGACGTAAAGCGCTGCATCACTCGACATCCGGCGTGGCGAACTTGGCCCCGATATCGCGCTGCTCACCCTTTGAGAAAAGCGACACATTGGCCCTGTTCTCAAGTCGGTCGCGCGTGTCGAGCGTATGCAGCATCAGGGCAAGTGGTTCATCCAGTTGCGCGCCAAGCGAAACCTTTTTTCCATTGATGTTGGCCATGGCCGACACGACGGACACAACTTGCGGCTGGCCGTTCACGAATGAAAAAACCGGCGCCCCGGACGAGCCGAAATCCACGTCGCAGGACATCACGAGTACGCCCTGTTGACGGGCAAGAACATCGCAGATCTCCTGAAGCGAGGGCGCCTCGGACCGGCTGCGCCCATAACTGACAAGGCCGATTTCCTCACCTTTCCGGGGTCGTTCGGCCGTGGGGAACGGGGACACACCGCTTTTGCGGATCGGATGGTTCAGTTCGAGGATCGCGATATCGTTGCGCACACGATCCGCCTGCAACTCCTTGGAATATTCGTATTCGGGATGAATGATCGCGCGGCGAACCCAGCGATACGCAGAGGCGCGCCCCTCGCGCCAGCCTGCCAGAAATTCAACCTTGGAAAGATCCACGGCCTCGCCCGTTGCCGGATCATAAAGACAGTGGGCGGCGGTCAACACGAGATCCTCGCGGATCAGAGCGCCGGTGCAAAACCCCTTGCCGTCGATATCCAGTCGGCCGACAGCCTGCCAGTCGCGGGTCTGATCGCCGGTTTCCAAGCGCTTCAGCGCGGTGTCTTCTGCCTTGGCGCCCATAGCGAGCAGGCAGATTGCAAATATTGCGAGCAGTTGACGCACCACTTGCCCCTCCGATTTCGAAGGATTTGGTAACCATCCAATAGGGCAAAATTAGGGCGCTCAGAGACCCGCGGTCGTCAGCGCCCGCGGCTTGGGCCCACCTGTGGCCCAATCCAGCAGTTCGACCGTATGCACAACAGGCGTTTGCGTCCCCGTTCCGATCTGCATCATGCAGCCGATATTGCCGGCGGCGATCACGTCGGGCGCCTTGGCCTCCAACGTCTGAACCTTGCGTTCCTTCAGTTGCCTGGAAATCTCGGGCTGCATCAGGTTGTACGTCCCGGCGGACCCGCAGCAAAGATGCGCATCGGCCGGCTCGGCAACCTCGAACCCCGCTCTTTTCAACAAGGTCTTGGGATGCGTCTTGATCTGTTGGCCATGCTGGAGCGAACAGGCTGCGTGATAGGCGATGCGCAGGTCCTGGCCCGCGCCCTCGGGCAGCTCCAACTGCATCAGGAGTTCCGACACGTCCATCGCCATGTCTGATACGCGCGCGGCGTCCTGTGCCAATGGCTCGTTGCGGAACATATGGCCGTAATCCTTGACCGTGGTGCCGCAACCGGACGTGTTGATGACGACCGCATCCAGACCACCGGCGTCCATCTCGCGGGTCCAGGCCCGGATGTTCCTGGCGGCCGTGGCATGGCTTTCACCGGTCTTGCCCATGTGATGTGTCAGCGCCCCGCAACAACCCGCACCCTCGGCGACTACCACGTCACAACCCAGCCGGGTCAGCAGGCGGATGGTGGCGTCGTTGATATCGGTATTCAGCGCACGTTGCGCACAGCCCGTCATCAGCGCGACACGCTTGCGTCGCTCCCCCTTGGCGGGGAAGACCTGCGGATCGTCATTGCGCGACACCGGCGGTATCTGCTTCGGCGCCATTTCCAGCATTGCCCGCAGCCGGGCATCGGGCATCAGAAAGGCGAACGGTCGGCCGATCTTGGCCCCAAGCAGCGCCAGCCGGAACCGGCCCGGATAGGGCAGAATCCGCGCCAGTGTCCAACGCAGGGCACGCTCGAACAGGGGGCGCTCATATCGCTCCTCGATATACTCACGGGCATGATCGACAAGATGCATGTAATGCACACCCGACGGGCAGGTCGTCATGCACGCAAGGCAACTCAGGCAGCGATCGATATGCTTGACCGTCTGTGGATCGGGATCGCGGTCGTTTTCCAGCATGTCCTTGATCAGGTAGATCCGGCCCCGCGGGCTGTCCAGCTCATCGCCCAGCACCTGGTAGGTCGGACAGGTCGCCGTGCAGAAGCCGCAATGCACGCAGGTGCGCAAAATCTCGTTCGACCGCTGGATCGCGGGGGATTTCAACTGTTCAGGCGAGAATTCGGTTTTCATCTACTCTGTCACCATCTGTGCCGCGTACAGCCCGAACCAGGGCAAGGTCGTTGCCACCGCTCCGATCGCGAACGCGTATCGTTTGTATCTTGCAGGAATGTCGCGTGCCCGCACCGCCAGAACGCCAAGTGCCAGAACGATGATCCATCCGAACCAAAGCGCCATGATGACCGACAGACCGGCATAGGCGTTATCGGGCATCGAGGGAACAATCCAAAGGCGCAAGGCGTAAGCCACGCCGACCAGTGCCACCGAGACCAGCCACAGCAGGATGAAATACCCGCGCGTGGGGTTTTGCCGTGCCAGCACCCAGAACGCGGCGGGACCGGCCACAAAGGTCAGCAGGAACGCCGCCACGAATTTCATGCGGCCCGTCCCATCAGGCCCGGGTTCAGAATGCCGCGCGGGTCGAACCGGGCGCGCAGCCCGTCATGCAGCGCGGCCACCGCAGGGGCGAGAGGCTGAAACACACCTGCGGCGCGATTGCCCCGGATCAGCGTTGCGTGCCCACCGGTTTTGGCCACGGCGGCCCGGATTTCGGTTGCGTTGGACGATTGCGGCACCAGCAGCCATACAAGACCACCGCCCCAGTCATAGACCGCCTCTGCCCCGTTCAGTCGCGAAACGATGACCGGCGCATCCGATGGTTTCACCGACAGGCGCCAGATATCGCCATCGCGCCCGTGAAACACCTCGACATCGCGAACCGATCGCCATTCGGCAGACGTGCGCTCCGGGTCCGTTTCGATCTTCACCTCGCCAAAGGCGGAAAGGATCTTTTTCAGTTCGCCCGCCCGGTAGGCAACGGAGTTTTCGAAGCCTTCGATCCGGACCATCGTGACGGGCGTACCATCCGCCCCTCTTTGAAGATGCGCCGCACCCGTCACCTCGTAGGGTGAGGCCAACGCGCGGGACAAGGCGCGCACCGCCTGCGCATCGGCCAGACCTTCGATCAGGACAGTGCCCGTGGCATGCGATTTGGGAAGAACCTTGAGCGACAGTTCCGTCAGAACGCCCAAGGTGCCATAGCTGCCCGCCATCAGTTTGACGATGTCATAACCGGTGACGTTCTTCATCACGCGTCCCCCATTGCGGATGACCTGCCCCTGACCGTCGACAAACCGCACGCCCAGCAGAAAATCGCGCGCCGCCCCGCATTGAATGCGGCGGGGGCCGGACACATTCGCCGCGAACACGCCGCCGATCGTCGGCTCTCCGGTCGTGGCCAGCAGACCGCGGTGATCCATGGGTTCGAACGCGAGGCGCTGCCCCTCTGCGGCCAATGTCCTTTCCACCTCGGCCACCGGTGTCCCGGCCTTGACGACCAGCGTCAGCGCCCCCGGTTCATACAGTTCGACACCGCTCAGCCCGCTGGTTGTCAACGGCTGCGCATTGACCGGAACCCCGATGGGCCGCGTACCGCCGCCGATCACGCGAAGCGGTTCTGACGTCTTGGCCACGATCTCGGCCAACTCGGCCTCGGAGGCAGGGGCAAGTGTCTTCATCTGTTCAAACCAACTCCGCTGGGTCCGCTATTCGGCGGCGATACGGCGCGCATCGCTGGACGCCAGTGGAAAGACCTTGGCCGGATTCAACAGCCACTTGGGATCGAACACGTCCTTGACCGCCATCTGGATTTCAAGGTCTGCCGGGTCGTACTGATGCAGCATCAGGTCACGTTTTTCGATCCCGACCCCGTGTTCGCCGGTCAGACACCCGCCCACCTCGACACACAGCTTCAGGATCTCTGCGCCAAGCGCCTCACAGGTTTCCAGATCACCGGGCTTGTTGGCGTCGAACAGGATAAGCGGATGCATGTTCCCGTCGCCGGCGTGAAAGACATTCGCCACATCCAGACCGAAGTCCTTCGACAGTTCCTCGGTCCGGCGCAGGACATAGGGCAATTGGCTGACGGGAATGGTACCATCAAGGCACATGTAATCGTTGATCTGGCCCATCGCACCAAAGGCGGATTTGCGGCCCAGCCAGATCCGCTTGCTTTCCTCTTCCGATTCCGACTGACGCAATTCCACCGGATCGTGCCCCCGGGCGATCTCCATGATGGTTTCCAGCTGTTCGTCGATCTCGGCATCCGAGCCCTCGACCTCGACGATCAGCAAAGCCTCGCAATCGGGATAGCCGGCCCCGGCGAAATCCTCGGTCGCGCGAATACAGGGGCGATCCATGAATTCGATCGCCACGGGCAAAACACCGGCCTTGATGATGTCAGACACGCATTGGCCCGCGACTTCGCTGGAGTTGAAACCCATCAAAACCGGGCGGGCGCCCTCGGGCTTGTGCAGGATGCGCAGGGTGGCCTCGGTCACGACACCCAACTGCCCCTCGGATCCGCATAGCAGGCCAAGAATATCCAGCCCCTCGGCATCAAGAAAGGCCCCACCGATTTCCGTCACGGTGCCATCCATCAGAACCATGGTCACGCCCATCAGGTTGTTGGTGGTCACGCCGTATTTCAGGCAATGCGCCCCGCCCGAATTCATCGCGATATTGCCCGCGATGGCGCACGCCAGCTGCGAGGACGGATCGGGGGCATAGAAAAACCCGTCTTCCTCGACGGCCCCGGTGACCGACAGGTTGGTGCGCCCGGTCTGCACCCGGATAAAGCGGTTGTCGTAGTCGGTTTCCAGCACGTCGTTCAGTCGCGCCACCCCGAGGATGACGCTATCCTCTGTCGGCAAGGCCCCACCGGCCAGCGATGTACCAGATCCGCGCGGCACGACCGGCACGCCCATCTCGTGGCAGATTCGCAGCGCATCCGAGACTTCCTGGGTGGAGGCAGGCAAAACGACGGCCAGCGGCGGGCATTTATAGGCTGTCAGACCGTCACATTCATACGCACGCGTCTCGGCGGGCTCATGAATCACCGCATCCCTGGGCATAATGCTCTGCAGTTTTTCGACCAGATCGGCCTTGCGGGCCAGAATGGCAGGGTTCGGGGCTGGCATTTCCATGATGTTCTCCCACAATTGGTAAGGTAATATAACCAATTCTTAGATTCGGCAAGCCGTCCTGTTCTGAACGATCCTTGCACAACAACGACACATGCCGTGATGCAGACGTGAGTGCAGGTTACGCCAAATCAAGCTATAGTGCACGGCATGAGAAAGATTCCCACCCTTTTGCTGTTGCTGGGTCTGACGGCGCAAACTGCGTTGGCGGAACCGCCCGAGATCACCGATGTCCGTGTCCACAAGACGGGCATGGTCTGGAGTGTCCATGTCGAACTGCGCCATCCGGATACGGGCTGGGAGCACTATGCCGACGCGTGGGAAGTGCTTGACGCAAGCGGCAACAGCCTTGGTCATCGCAAGTTGATGCATCCGCATGTGGAAGAACAGCCCTTCACACGGTCCCTCAATGGCCTGGTTTTTCCCGATGGCACGCGTGAGATTTTCATCCGCGCAAAATGCTCTGAGCATGGCTGGAACACGCAGACCGTCCGGGTCGAACTGAAACCGTAAGCCCGGACACAGCCGGATCAGGTCCGGCGGCCCTCTCTCATCCAGCCTGCGATGATCAGCCCCGAGACCAGCAACAGAACCACCCAAGGTGGCAGCAAATCCGTCTGTGTGACCGACCGCGTCTCATACGCGCCACGTGGCGTGATGCCGATCCAGCCACGTCCCGCCGCCGGGCGACCCGAGCGGACCGCGCGCAGACGCGGCAGACCATCGGACAGGGCAAGAATTCCGCCACCCGTGCGCGACACGAGCGGCGCGAGCGTCTCGGTATCGGCAATGGTCTGAACGAATTCGATCGGGGCGGCGGGGCCAAGACCGATCACCGCCATCTGGTCGTCATTCTCCAACCGGTACAAACCGACATCGGGGCCATCATACAGCGCCTCGAAACGCCCCGGCGAGACCTCCTCCAGCTCCATTTCGACCGCGTCACCCGTGGGCGGCGTCACCGTGACCGTCCCAACCGTCTCGGAAAGGGACCGCCGGATGATGCGCATCTGCTGACCGGTGGCCTCGGCCCACAGCGCCTCTTCCTCAAGCTCGGGTTCTTTCATCATCCAATGGGCAAGGCGTCGCAGCAGTTCCAGTTGCGGGCCACCCCCCTCGTAGCCCCGGTTCCAGAGCCAGGCATGATCAGAGGCCAGCAGCGCCACCCGCCCTTCTCCCACACGATCCAGCACAAGCAAGGGACGGTCATCCGCCCCGGTCATGACAGCATCACCCGAGGATTGGTTCACCTCGATCTGCCGCATCCAGCGGCCCCATTCCCCGCCGAATTCCTGTTCCAGCCCGGACGTCACCGGATGCCGCTGGCCGAGATCCGTAACCGTTGGATGAAACCGTTCCTCGATGACACGGGCAGTCGGCCGCGCGGGCACGATCGCCTCAAGCGGGGTTCGGTAAAGGCTGTCGGCGCTGGCAAAATCGGGGCCGGCCGCGATCAGCACCGCACCACCCTGTTCGACATAGTTGCGCACATTGTCCAGATAGATCGATGGCAGGATACCGCGCCGCTTGTAGCGGTCGAAGATGATCAGGTCGAAATCCTCGATCTTTTCCAGGAACAGCTCTCGCGTGGGAAAGGCGATCAACGACAGCTCGCGCACCGGAACGCCGTCCTGTTTCTCGGGCGGGCGCAGGATCGTGAAATGCACGAGGTCCACCGAACTGTCGGATTTCAGCAGGTTGCGCCACGTGCGCCCGCCGGCATGCGGCTCTCCTGAGACCAGCAGAACCGACAGCCGGTCGCGCACGCCGTTGATTTGAACCAGCGCGGTATTGTTGCGATCCGTCAGCTCGCCTTCGGCCGCCGGGGTCGAGAATTGCAGCACGTTGCGCCCGCCATGCGGCAGCATCACCGGCAGTTCGATGTCCTGACCGATGGGCGCCTGCACGCGCTGCGGTGGCTCCCCGTCGATGGAGATGTCCACCGGCACAGTGGTCACGCCTTCGGGGGCCGCGCCGGTATCGTCGATGCGCAGGGTCATCGTGATCTGCTCGCCCAGAATGGCAAAGGCGGGGGCGTTGTCGATGGTCAGCTTGCGGTCCCAATCCTCGTCACGGCCAGTGTGCAGCAGGTGCAAAGGCGCCGGCATGTCGGGCGCCCGGTCCAGATCATGAACACGGCCATCCGACAGAAGGATCGCCCCGGCGATGCGCCCGTTGGGTTCCTCGGCCATCGCTTCGGCGAGGGCGGTCATCATGCGCGTTCCGCTGTTGTCCACGCCGTCGGGAACGGTTACGCGGCGCACGTCGGTGTTTTCACGCGCCTCGATCCGCGCGGCGAGCGTTTCGGCCGCCTCTTCGGTGGCCATGGTCCTGTCGCCAAGGCTCTGACTGGTGCTTTCATCCTCGACCAGCAGAACGATATCAGTCAGCGGCTCACGATCCTCTTGCTGGTACACAGGCCCGGCCAGCGCGCCGAGAATGACCAAACCCGCCAACGCGCGCAGCGGCCAGCCAGACAGGCCGCGCCAAAGGGCAAGCGCGATACCGGCCATCAGCATGCCCGACAAGCCGGCGATCAGCCACCAGCTCAACAGCGGATCGAAAATCAGCGTTCCGGTCATTGGCCCAACCTGTCCAGAAGCGCAGGCACATGAACCTGGTCCGATTTGTAGTTGCCTGTCAGAACATGCATCACGAGGTTGACGCCAAAGCGATAGGCCAGTTCCCGCTGGCGCTCGCCGGAAAACCCGCGCCCGACCGGGTAAAGGGGATTGCCACGGCTATCCATCGCCCAGGCCGCGGCCCAATCATTGCCGCCGATCACCACTGGCGTCACGTTGTCGTTGAGATTGCGGAACGGCATGCCCTCGACCTGTTCTGCATCGGGGGGCGCGGCCTCGACCCAGACGGGCCGGCCGGAATGACGCCCCGGGAAATCCTGCAGAAGGTAGAATGTCCGGGTCAGAACGTGATCATCGGGAATAGGCTCGATCGGCGGAATATCCAGCGGTGCGGCCAACCGTTGCAGTTTCCGACCATTGGGTGAAGAGGCCCCGAACCCGGCCACGTTGGCATCACGCGTGTCGAACAGGATCATCCCGCCGGTGCGCAGGTAATCGTTCAGCTTCACGTAGGCCTCGGCCGACGGGATCGGCTGATCCGGGGTGACCGGCCAGTAGAGCAACGGGTAGACAGCCAGTTCATCCATCTCAAGATCGACGCCGACGGGCGCTGCCGGCTCCACGGATGTGCGGAAAAACAGGGTCTCGCCCAGCCCCATCAGACCGGAGCGAGCCATCTCATCCAGCTGTGGATCGCCTGTCAGAACATGGGCCAGCACCACCTCGGAGGCCGCCAGCAACGCCTTGTCCCGGTCGGATTGCGTCTGGGCCTCGGCGCCGCCGGGTATCAACAGGGTCGCGGCAACGATCCCGGTGATCGCCGCACGCGCCGGGGCCAGACGCCCGGACAAGGCAAGCGACGCGATGACATCCGCCATCAGGAGCAACAGAGCCCCAGCCAGCAACCAACCACCAAGCGGGGCCTCGGGTGGCCGCTCCAGCCCGGTCACCGGCACGCGTGCGGGCCATGTCGTCGGCGCCAGTTCCGTATCGGGCGCAATCACGTTCAGCGCGAACCGGCGGTCCGGACCTTCGTAGAGGCCCGGCTGCAAATCGGCTCCGATCATGTCCGAGATCAACCGTTCTCCGTCCACACCGGGCAGTGTTCCGGCCTCACGCAAGGTGCCGAACCCGTCCAGAACCTGAACCGGCTGCCATGTCGTGCCCTGTAATTCAGCCAGATCCGGCAGTGCCACGGCAGACGAGACCGCCAATCTCTCCAGCATCTGAACGAACAGGCCCGACAACGGCAGCGACGACCATTCCGCATTCGCGGTCACGTGGAACAGCACCACCTGCCCCGTGCCGATCCGCTTGCGCGTGACCAGAGGCGTGCCATCGCTCAACTGTGCGATCACCCGGTCGGCCAGCGTCGGATCGGGCTGGGCCATGACTTGCGCACTGACCGTCACGTCATCGGGGATCGGCAAACCGAAGAACGGGCTGCTTTCGGCAAAAGGCGCCAGGGCCTTGGGCTCTCCCCAACTCATCGCGCCACCGACGGAACGACCACCGGCACGCAGTCGCACCGGCAAAAGCGGCGCCTCTTCGGACCGGGCGACATCCGAGGCCGCCAGCCGCGGACCGGCAAAGCGCAAAAGCATCCCACCCTGCTCGGTCCATTCCAGCAGGGCGGCCTGTTCGGCGCCAGACAGTGTCGCCACATCGGCCAGAACGATCACATCCGGATTGGCGGGCAGAACATCCATCAACGCGCCATCAAGAATATCGGCGGAGGGTTCGAGCGCCTGTTCCAGGTAATGCAGCGGCGACAGAAGCTCCAGCCCCTCGCGATCCTCGCGGCCCGCAATAAGGGCCACCTCGCGCCGTTTCAGGCTGTCATCGGTCAGGGTCACGGCCCCGGCATGGGATTGACCGGCGATCTCGAACCGCGTCAGGCGCGCGCGCAATTCCGCCGGCAGGGTCAGGGCGCCAGTTGCCTGCGTGGCGCCGGCCTCGAAATTCAGCGGCAAAGTTGCCAGCAGGCGCGGCACACCGGATGGGTCGCGGCCATGGGCCTCGACGGAAATTTCTCGGGCCGGGCCGGGCGACACACGCCGGGCCGTGACCTGAAGAGTGCCATCCTCGACCGTGGCCGGGGTCAGCGCCAGCACCGGAACCGCGCTTTCATGCACCGTAACGGGGCCGCGTGATTCAAGCGCCTGCAACAGACGGTCTCGACCCTCACGGGCCAGACCATCGGAAAACCAGCGGGTCTCGAATGACGTGTCACCCAGCACCGCGGCGGCCTGCGCCATGTCACCGGGGCCTGGCGCCCAGGCCGACGGGGCAAGACCCGACAAACGACTGCGCCAGGATTCGGCTGACTGGAAAACAGGCGGCTCGGGTGCCGTCAGGCGCAGCACCGCGACCGGGCGCGATGCCCGTCCAGCCTCGGCCAGCATCGTATCAAGAAGGGCGGATTTGGACGGCCAGTCACGCGCGCTGGACCAGCTGGCATCCAGCACGATCAGCATTGGTCCGGTGCGCACGGTATCACCCTCATCACGCGGGTTCAGCACCGGCCCGGCAAGGCCGATGATAACAGCCGCCACCGCCAGCATCCTGAGCAGCAGAAGCCACCACGGCGTGCGATCCGTCACACTGTCGTCATCGCGCAGGCCCAGCAAGAGCGCCACACCCGGAAAACGCCGCCGGATCGGCGCCGGCGGTACGGCCCGCAGGATCACCCACAGGATCGGCAGGGCCGCCAGCGCGACCAGCAACCAAGGGACCGTGAAACCGATGGGGCCGATGATCATCTGCCATGCCCCCCGTCAAACGCGTTATAGAGCCACAAAAGCGCCGATTGCGCGCTGTCCGACGTGTGGTGCAGGCCGTATTGCCAGCCGGTCTTGCTGCACAGGGTGCGCAACTCATCCTTCCGTGCTGCGAGCCGGGCCAGGTACTTGTCCCGCAACTCTGAAGCCTTGAGCGTTTCATGCGCCAGCGTCCCGCCCACGCTTTCAAAGATGGTGCGCCCGCGATAGGGAAAGCTTTCCTCGGCCGGGTCCAGAACCTGAAAGAGCACGCCCTGCACACCGCGATCCGCGGCCGCTGTCAGGGCCTCGCGGACAGGTGCGATATCGCCAAGAAAGTCCGACAGGAACAGCGCCCGGCCATGCGCGGCCATCCCCTCGGTCTGCGGGGCGCCGTAATCCGCCTCGCCCTCGCGCAAGAGCGCCTCGGCCACCCGCGAAATCTGCGCCTCTCCGCGCCGCGGCGGCACCTCGTCTCCCGAAAGGCCGACGCGCTCTCCGGCGCGGTTCAAAAGGATGGAAATCGCCAAAGCCACCAAGCGCGCACGGTCAGCCTTCTCCGGCAAATCATCACCCGATGCAAACCGCATGGAGGCCGCCTGATCGACCCAGATGGTCACGCTCTGTGCGATCTGCCATTCGCGTTGCCGGATAAACTGTGTGTCCGACCGGGCGGAGCGCCGCCAATCGATGTGGCGCAATTCGTCCCCGGCCTGAACCGGGCGGTATTGCCAGAAATCATCGCCCATTCCGGCCCGGCGGCGCCCATGCTCCCCCAAAAGGACGGTACCGGCCAGCTGCTCTGCCCGTGCCAGAAGCGCGGGGAAGCGAGAGGCCTCGGACTCTGAACGTGCACGGAGGGGGGCGGACAAGGTCAAGCGGCGGCCTCGGTCCGGGTCATTCGGGTTGCGGTCGTGTTGATCAGCTCATCAAGCTGCTCGCCACGGGCGCGCGCGGCGAAATTCAGCGCCATGCGATGCGTCAGAACGGGCTGGGCCATGGCCGCGACGTCATCGACATCCGGCGCCAGCCGGCCCTGCAGCATCGCCCGCGCCCGCACCGTCAGCAT
This sequence comes from Paracoccaceae bacterium, assembly GCA_024742655.1. Taxonomy (GTDB): domain Bacteria; phylum Pseudomonadota; class Alphaproteobacteria; order Rhodobacterales; family Rhodobacteraceae; genus Roseovarius. The sequence goes on from JANSYB010000004.1 coordinate 13,719, forward strand.
CAGGGCCTGCGCGGCCCGCGGGCCTGGGCCCCATGCCACGCATTCGCGCACGATTTCGGGTGAGGACGGATCATCAGGGCGGAAAGCCCGCACAAGATCCAGGATTTTTTCCATCACCGTCTCGCCCACCGGCATGCGGCGCAGCAGGTTTTGCGCGTTGAGCAGTTCCTCGGGCGTGAAGACGGCGTGCGCCTCATCCTCTTGGGCACCAGTGGTTGCCAGAAGAATGGAGCGTTCCGTGTCACGGTCCGGATAGGGCACATCGATCTGCACCAGGAAGCGGTCAAGCTGCGCCTCGGGCAGGGGATAGGTGCCCTCCTGCTCGATCGGGTTCTGGGTGGCCAGAACGTGAAACGGCGGCGACAGTGGCCGATCCTCGCCTGCAACACTGACCTGCCGCTCCTGCATGGCCTGCAACAGGGCCGACTGAGTCCGGGGGCTGGCGCGGTTGATCTCGTCCGCCATAAGCAGCTGACAGAAAATCGGGCCGGGAATGAATTTGAACGCGCGACTGCCATCGGCCCCGGTTTCCAGAACCTCGGAGCCAAGGATATCCGCCGGCATCAGGTCGGGCGTGAACTGAATCCGGTTGGAATTGAGGCCCATCACCGTGCTCAGCGTTTCGACCAGCCGTGTCTTGCCAAGACCCGGCAAACCGACAAGCAGGCCATGCCCGCCACACAGCAGCGCCGACAGGGACAGGTCGACCACCCGCTCCTGCCCGATAAAGCGCCGCGTGATCGAGGCCCGCGCCTGCGCAAGCTTGTCTTCAAGGGCTTCGATCCCCGCAAGCAGATCGGCGTCGTCTGTCATGGCAAAACTCCATCATGCGCTATATCGTTGAGGTAGAGTGTATAGCGCAGAAGCAAAATGGCAAAAGCAATGAGTGCCAATTCCATCACGACACCGTCAGCCGAAAGCCTCGCCGCCGCCGCAAAAGAGGTCGGAAAGAAGGGGCTGCCGCCAGTTCACCTTTGGAATCCGCCGTTTTGCGGCGATATCGATATGCATATCGCACGCGACGGCACATGGTTTTACGAGGGTGGCCCGATCCGAAGGCCGGGCCTCGTGCGGCTGTTTTCAACGATTCTGCGCAAGGAGGGGGATCGGTTCTTTCTGGTCACGCCGGTGGAGAAAGTCGGCATCACCGTCCAGGACGCACCATTCGTAGCGGTCGACTTCGAGATCCGCGGCGATGATGAAGGCCAATCCCTGATCTTCGAGACCAATGTCGGGGATCATGTCACCGCCGACCCCGAGCACCCGATTCGCGTGGCGCGTGACCCCGAGACAGGAGAGCCATCTCCCTACGTTCTGGTCCGAGATGGTCTTGAGGCCCTGATCGACCGCAAGAGCTTTTACCGGATGGTCGAGTTGGGAACGTCCCGCAAAGGCTGGTTCGGGGTGTGTTCGGGGGGTGCATTCTTTGAGATCATTCCCGAAAACGAACTATCGGGGGACTAGGCAGTGCCCAATCCGGTTGCAGTGATTGTCGGTGTCGGCCCGGGCTTGTCCGCATCGCTGGCACGTCGCTTGTCGAAGGCCGGATATGATCTGGTTCTGGCGGCACGCGACGTGAACAAACTCGCACAATTGGCGCAGGAAACAGGCGCAAGAACGGTTGCACTCGAGGCCAGTGATCCAAAGGGCATGCAGGCGCTTTTCGATGGTCTGCCAACAGCGCCACGGGTGGCGGTATACAACCCGTCCATGCGGGTGCGCGGCCCGGTTGCCGAGGTGGATCCGGCCGACGTACTCAACGCGCTGAATATCACGGCATATGGTGCGTTTCTGATGGGTCAGGCCGCCGCCCGCACGATGCTGCAAGCCGCGCCGGATGCCACGGGCAAACGCGGTACGATCCTGTTCACCGGGGCCTCGGCAGGCACCAAGGGGTTCGCCCAATCCGCCGCTTTTGCCATGGGCAAATTCGCCCAACGTGGGCTGGCCGAAAGCATGGCACGGGAACTGCATCCCAAGGGAATACACGTGGCTTGGGTCAATATTGATGGATCAATCCGTAACCCGGGCCGGACAGAGCCCGCAGATCAGCCCGACAGCATGCTATGGCCCGACGCCATCGCGCGGGCCTATCTCAATCTGATTGATCAGGATCGGTCTGTCTGGTCGAACGAGTTGACCCTCAGACCCTGGGTTGAGCGGTTCTGAAAATACCCGCTCTGACACCGGGGCACCAAGACCCCGAGGCTATAGATAAAGAAGGGGCGGCATAAGGATACTTGAGGTAAGTCCCAGCCGCCCCTCTAAGCAAAAATCGCTTAGTTGACTGCGATCAGTACTTTTCCGAGACCGGCTCGGGTTCGATCATGATGACCTCTTCTTCCTGCTGAGCACAGGCCGAAAGGCCAAGAACGGTGACCAGAGCGGCCGCAATTGCAAACTTGTTCATAGGACATTCCCCTTTGGTTTTACGGAAATGATATTGTTCGGGAATTCCGGGGTCGTCAACGCTTTTAGACAGGATTGCCGATGAAACCCCTGTATAGATGCAAACGAATGACAAAGTGGGCAATTCACACTGCTCTGTTCAGCATCGGGCAACGACCAGAGAGCAAGAAATCACATACAGATCAGCTTGATAGGCACAGTACATCGGGAATCGCCGGTTCGGGCCAAAAGTCGCTCCGGTAATCGCGGCAGAAGGCCAAACCGCGCCGCAGACCCGCAATCGGCGGTGCGTCTGCGGCGATTGCGCCAGGGTCGAACCTACTCAAGCGTTGCAATATCCACCTTGATTCTGTTCTGCCTTCGAAAGTCAGTGCGCCTCGGCCCAGTTGGCACCGTGACCCGCATCGACCGTCAGCGGAACATCAAGATGTACGGCCGGTTTGGCCGCGGCCTCCATGACGGTACGGGCGGCGTCGATCACCTCTGCCTCGGCACCCTGTTCCACCTCGAACAGCAGTTCGTCATGCACCTGCAACAGCATCTTGCACGGCAGGTTCACAATCGC
>JANSYB010000144.1 GCA_024742655.1 Paracoccaceae bacterium
AGCGCCGACAGGCGGCGTTTGTGGGTGACCTCGGACAGCGGGTTGGTCTGGTCCATGAACTGGCTGAGCTGCGAGGAGCCGAAGAATTCACGCACCGCCGCGGCGGCCGGCTTGGCGTTGATCAGGTCCTGCGGCATGACCGTATCGATCTCGACCGACGACATGCGCTCCTTGATGGCGCGCTCCATGCGCAAAAGACCAACGCGGTACTGGTTTTCCATCAGTTCACCAACGGAGCGGACCCGACGGTTACCAAGGTGGTCGATATCGTCGATATCGCCGCGGCCATCGCGCAGGTCGACCAGCGCCTTGACACAGGCCACGATATCTTCGCGGTCCAGGGTGCGCTGCGTGTCTGGCTTGTCGAGCGCCAGGCGCATATTCATCTTCACGCGGCCCACGGCGCTGAGGTCATAGCGTTCGGAATCGAAGAACAGCGTATCGAACAGGGCCGATGCGGCCTCTTCGGTGGGCGGCTCGCCGGGGCGCATGACACGGTAGATATCCATGAGCGCGGTTTCGCGGTTCATGTTCTTGTCGTTCGCCATGGTGTTGCGCATGTAGGCGCCGACATTGATGTTGTCGATGTCCAGCACGGGAATGTCCGTGATGCCCGCATCCAGCAGGTCCTGCACGGTGCCACCGATGATCTCGCCGTCCTTGTCGCGCTCCAGCGTCAGTTCGTCACCGGCCTCGACATAGATCGCGCCGGTTTCCTCGTTGATGATGTCGCGGGCCACGAACTTGCCCACGATATGCTCGAACGGAACCAGAAGTTCGGTGACCTTACCCTCGTCGATCAGTTTCTTGACTGCGCGCGGGGTGATTTTCTTGCTCGCCTCGGCGATCACCTCGCCGGTCTTGGCATCGACAAGGTCAAAGGCCGGGCGCGTGCCGCGCACCCGCTCGGGGAAGAACTTGGTGACCCAGCCCTTCTTCTTTTTCAGCTTGTAGTCGACCGTATCATAATAGGCATCCATGATGCCTTCCTGATCCATGCCAAGCGCATAAAGCAGCGTGGTCACCGGCAGTTTCCGGCGGCGGTCGATCCGGGCGAACACGATATCCTTGGCATCGAATTCGAAATCGAGCCAGCTGCCGCGATAGGGAATGATGCGGCAGGCAAACAGGAGTTTGCCCGAAGAATGGGTCTTGCCCTTGTCATGGTCGAAGAACACGCCGGGGCTACGGTGCATCTGGCTGACGATCACGCGCTCGGTGCCGTTGACCACAAAGGTGCCATTGGGCGTCATCAGGGGCATATCGCCCATGAACACGTCCTGTTCCTTGATGTCCTTGACCGATTTTGCGCCGGTATCCTCGTCCACGTCGAACACGATCAGACGCAGCGTCACCTTCAACGGCGCGCTATAGGTCATGTCGCGCTGCATGCACTCCTCGACATCGTATTTCGGCTTTTCGAGCTCGTAATCGACGAATTCGAGAACGGAGGTCTCGTTGAAGTCCTTGATCGGAAAGACCGACTGGAACACGCCCTTGATTCCCTCGCCATCGCTGGGCTCGGGCTTGTCACCGGAATGCAGGAAAAGATCATACGAGGATTTCTGAACCTCGATCAGGTTCGGCATCTCCAGGACTTCGCGGATTTTGCCGTAGTATTTGCGCAAACGTTTCTGGCCAAGGAAGGATTGAGCCATGTGTCTGGTCACCTTTCATTTCTCACCGGCCGTGCGCGCTGTCGGGCCCCAGCGGCGCGGTCCTCAGAGATAGACGGGTACGATCCATTCCCGGCCCCTGTCCCACCAGAGGCCTCCCGATCGTATGAACCTCGTCTGAAAGAACCCCCGCCGCGGCAGGGCCTCTTTGAGACAGGTTCGGCCGGGCCCGGAAACCGGGCCCAGCCTGTGCGTTTCATCCCCGACAGATCGGGGTGCCCAATTACTTGAGCTCGACTTCGGCGCCAGCTGCTTCCAGCTTGCCCTTGATCTCTTCGGCTTCGTCCTTGGAAACCTGCTCCTTGACGGCTTTGCCGCCGGCCTCGACCAGGTCCTTGGCTTCTTTCAGGCCCAGACCGGTGAGGGCGCGCACTTCCTTGATCACGTTGATCTTGGATGCACCGGCCGACTTGAGGATCACGTCGAACTCGGTCTGCTCTTCGCCAGCGCCTGCGGCATCGTCGCCGCCTGCCGGGCCGGCCATCATCACCGCGCCGCCAGCGGCGGGCTCGATGCCGTACTCGTCTTTCAGGATGGTTTTCAGTTCTTGTGCTTCGAGAAGCGTCAGACCAACGATCTCTTCAGCCAGTTTTTTCAGATCAGCCATTTTTCAGCTCTTTCCGTTCATAAGATGTGTTCCAACGTCGGGTCATGTCCCCACGCGGATCGTTCCAGTTGCGCTTATGCAGCTTCGGCCTTCTCTTCGATGGTCGAAAGGATGCTCGCGATGTTCGAAGCAGGTGCGCCAATGGCTCCGGCAATGTTCGAAGCGGGTGCGCCGATACAACCGGCGATCGAGGCAATAAGCTCCTCGCGCGACGGCAGTTTCGACGCGGCTTCGACACCAGCACGGTCCAGCGCCGTGTCACCCATCGCCCCACCAAGAATTTCGAAATTCTTGTTGGTCTTGGCAAAGTCCTCGGCCACCTTGGCTGCTGCCACGGGATCCTCGGAGAAGGTGAGCACGGTCATGCCCGTGAGGTAGTCAGCAATGCTTGCGCACGGCTTACCCTCAAGGGCGATCTTGGCGAGCCTGTTCTTGGCGACGCGAACGGATGCCTCTGCCTCACGGGCACGGGCACGCAGATCCTGCATCTCGGCAACTGTAAGACCCGCGTAGTGGGCCACCACTACGACGCCAGAGCTTTCGAAGATCTGGCCGAGTTCCTCGACCACTTTCTCTTTCTGGGCTCTATCCACAGTTTCACTCCAGTTTTGGGGGTTTACCCCGGCTCAGTCACACCGGGCGGTTAGACCCGGCAAAGGGGTCCGTTAAACGGGGCTGAGCCAGAGGCGCCTTGGAGAGCCGCCTTGGAATTCTGGTCTTTCCCGTCTCAGGCAGGAGATTAAGCCCCGGATTGGCCCGGTGCACCCACCGTCTCGGACGAAACGCAACTGCCCCGACGAATCGGGGCACCTGCGCAAGGCGGACATCTAGACCGCCCGCCGCGAATTTCCAACCCCTAAAGTCAAGGATGGGCGCGGCATGGTCGCGCCGCCGGCCCGCGCAGGGGCCGGCGGCGGCAAATCGATCACTCGGACGCGGCGTTGGACACGTCGATGCTGACACCCGGACCCATGGTCGAGGTCAGCGAGATCTTCTTCATGTAGGCGCCCTTGGCACCGGCCGGCTTGGCCTTGTTCACCGCGGTCACGAAGGCGCGGACGTTCTCGACCAGCTTGGCCTCGTCGAACGATACCTTGCCGACACCGGCATGAACCACGCCGGCCTTTTCGACCTTGAACTGAACCTCGCCACCCTTGGCGGCCTTGACGGCATCGGCCACGTCCATCGTCACCGTACCGACCTTGGGGTTCGGCATCAGGTTCCGCGGGCCCAGCACCTTGCCCAGACGACCGACGATCGGCATCATGTCCGGGGTCGCGATGCAGCGATCGAACTCGATCGTGCCGCCCTGGACGGTTTCCATCAGGTCCTCAGCGCCCACGATGTCGGCACCGGCCTCCTTGGCCTCGTCCGCCTTGGGGCCACGGGCGAAGACGGCAACGCGCACGTCCTTGCCGGTGCCGTTGGGCAGGCCGACCACACCGCGCACCATCTGGTCCGCGTGACGCGGGTCGACGCCCAGGTTCACGGCGATTTCGACGGTTTCGTCGAACTTGGCCTTGGCATTCGACTTGACCAGCGCAACGGCCTCTTCGACGCTGACGTTTTCTTTGCCGGCAAAGGCCTCACGGGCTGCGCGGGTACGTTTTCCAAGCTTTGCCATCTTACTTCACCTCGATGCCCATGGAGCGCGCGGAGCCTGCTATGATCTTCATCGCGGCCTCGACGTCGTTCGCGTTCAGGTCTTTCCACTTGGCTTCCGCGATTTCGCGCAGCTGCTTGGGCGACACGGAGGCCACGGTATCGCGGCCCGGCGTGTTCGAGCCCGATTTCAGCTTGGCCGCCTTTTTCAGGTAGTAGGACGCCGGCGGCGTCTTGATGTCCATTTCAAAGGACTTGTCCTGATAGTAGGTGATCACGGTCGGGCACGGCGCACCGGGCTCCATGTCCTGCGTCTTGGCATTGAACGCCTTGCAGAATTCCATGATGTTGATGCCGCGCTGACCCAGGGCCGGTCCAACCGGCGGGGACGGGTTCGCTTGTCCGGCGGGCACCTGAAGCTTCATGGTGCCGGCAAGTTTCTTGGCCATCTGGCCTCTCCTTCTTCCAACGGCCTCGGGGCGCGCCCGTCAGCCTCTCTTGTTGTGTGGTCCGGTCCGGGCATCGCGATGCCCTCGCCTCCCACGGCGTACACGTCAGGTCTGCTTGGTGACCTGCGTGAATTCCAGTTCGACCGGCGTTTCGCGGCCGAAGATCGACACCGTCACCTTCAGGCGCTGGTTGTCGTCGTCCACTTCCTCGACCATGCCGTCGAAATCCTCGAACGGGCCGTCGTTGACCTTGACCTTCTCGCCGACCTCGAAACTGATCAGCGTGCGCGGCGCCTCTTCGCCTTCCTGAACGCGGTTCAGGATGGTGTTCACCTCGGCGTCACGCATCGGCATCGGACGGCCCTGCGGCCCAAGGAAACCCGTCACCCGGTTGATCGAGTTGATCAGGTGGTAGCCCTGGTCGGACATCTCCATGTGGACAAGCACATAGCCCGGCATGAAACGGCGCTCTGCGGTCACTTTCTTGCCGCGGCGCACCTCGATCACCTCTTCGGTGGGCACGAGAACCTCGTCGATCTCATCTTCCAGACCCTGATCGGCGACGGACTGCCTGATCTGCTCGGCGATCTTCTTCTCGAAATTCGAGAGAACGCTGACCGAGTACCACCGCTTTGCCATGTTGAATCCGTGTCCTTCGTTGCCCGGCCTACGGGCCGGATACTTCAATATCGTCAGGCGCTTGGCCCGGATGCTCCCGAAAAAACAAAGCGGCGCGCAACACGAATCGCCGCGCGCCATTTTCGGAGTGACGTGTCACCTACCGTCGATTTCCCTGTGATTCAAGTGGTTTTGGCGTCACCATTGTCTCGAACCGGCGGTCAGAACCGCGGCCATAGATCACCCGCCATGCCTCAGCGGTCGCCGGTCACCACCCGCGCTCTGCCCCCAAGACCGGGGCCATCAGCCAAAGAAGCCGAGGATACCTTCCAAACCGCTGCGGATCAGCAGATCGACAAGCGCGAAAAACACCGCCGTCAGCGCCGCCATGATGAACACCATGACCGTTGTCAGCATAACCTCGCGGCGTGTCGGCCAGACGACCTTCGCCACCTCGGCGCGGACCTGCTGAATGAACTGGAGCGGATTTGTGCTGGCCATTGGCGCTCACTTCCTTGTTTCGCGGTTGAGGCGGACATACGCGGCGCGACACGCAAATTCAAGAGCAGAGGCCGCGCGATGCGACCTCTGCTCGAAGTTTGTGACCATTCTGCCGGACAGCGCCTAACCCTGTCGTGCCTCGGCGGCCAGCCTGTCGAACGGATCGGGGCGGTCGTCCTCCTGCCCCTGTACCGGCAATTGCGAGAAATCCGGCAGCGCGAGACGATCCGCCCAGCTTTCGGGCAGCCAGTCGAGACAGCGGTCAAAGCGAATGGCGAACGCATCAGCGCGCTGGCGGACCCGCTCGGCCATCTCCGGGCGCTTTTCAGCCAGCCGCATCCAGACGCCCGCAAGAATTTCACCCCAGCGGTCCGGCCCGATGGTCAGATAGGCAATGAGCACCACCCAGAACAGGATCAGCACGACCAGGCCCACCATGACCGGGCGCAGCAGCACAAGAAGCGCGAAGGCGGCCAGCAAGACATGCTTGCGCGTGGGACGGTACCCGCGCACCGCGGCCGGGATCGGCAGTTTTTTCAGGCTCAAACCGGTGGCCGGGCGCGCGCCATCCGTGCCGCGTGCCAAGCGGCGCGCGATCCCGGGCTTCGGCAGGCGAAGGCGCGGCATGCGCACCCGCGCAAAAACGGATTTCCGGCGATCCGCACCGGTCTGAATATCGTCCGGTTCAAGAACCATTTCCCTGACCAGTTGCTCCGGGTTCTCATCGGCAGGCGTTTCATCCCGCCACTCCGCAGGCGCGATATCCTCGTCACCCGGTTCTCCGGCCTCGGTCCCCCGGGATCGCGTGCCGCCCGTGCTTGCAGGGGCAAGCTCGGGCAGAACGGAGATGCTGATTTCACGTTTCTGCTCGGTCACCAGCTGATGGACAAGCGTCTCGGCGATTTCGGGGTGATCTGCGTCCGGCGCAGGCGCTC
>JANSYB010000664.1 GCA_024742655.1 Paracoccaceae bacterium
ATCGCCTGCGCGCGCGGTGCCGACAAGCTGGAGGTGGCCCGCCAGGCCGGCGCCGATCACCTGATCGACGCCAGGACCCAGGATATCCGGGAGGAATGTCGCGCCCTTGGCGGGGTGGACGTGGTCTATGACCCGGTCGGCGGTGATCAGTTCACGGCCGCCTTCCGCGCCTGCCGGCCCGAGGCGCGCATCCTGACCATCGGTTTCGCCAGCGGCGAGGTGCCGCAGATCAAGGCCAATCACCTGCTGGTCAAGAATATCGACGTGCTGGGCCTGTACTGGGGCGGATACCTGACCTTTCGTCCATCCGTTGTCACCGACAGCCTGGCCACCCTGTTTACATGGTTCGAAGAGGGCAAGCTGCGCCCGCATGTCAGCCATGTCCTGCCGCTGGACCGTGCGGCGGAGGGGCTGGAGCTGCTGCGCAGCCGTAAATCCACCGGCAAGGTCGTGATCACCCCTGCCTGACAAGGGTCGGCGGCCCCGCGCAATAACCCTGTCGGAGCATGTCCGCCAGCTTCGTCATAAGTTCATCGCGCCCGCCGTTGCGGTAGAGGTTGATCTGCTGAAAGCCCAGATCGGGCAACGCACCGCCCGGATTGATCGCCTCCTGGTGCGGCGGAACCGCATCCTCAAGCAGCGCGCCCACCGCCAGATCCGCGCTGATCAGCGCCTCGACCGAGCGGTCGTCATCCGACTCGATCACCATCTCCCAGTCGATTCCCGCCGCATCCAGACACCGCAGCACATGCGACCGGAAAATGCACACGCTGCAAAAGGCCAGTTTGAGCGGGCGTTTCTTCCATGTCTGCCCAGCAAGCGCCCCGACCCACCGCAACGGCATCTCGGTCAGCGTCTCACCCCCCGGCTGTGGTTGGGCCTCGGTGGTCAGGATCAGCTGAACCTCGCCCTTCTTCAACGCCTCGTGCAGGCGCACCGTGCTGGAGGAGCGTAGCACCACCTTGACCCGCGGGAACACACTGTTGAAGGTTTTCAGCACGCGCGGAATGACCGGGTAGACGATGTCATGCGGCACGCCCAGCACGATCTCGCCCTCGTAGACGTCATCGGTCAGCCGGCCCACCGCCTCGTCGTTCAGATCGACCATGCGGCGCGCATAGGTCAAAAGCTGTTCACCCGACGCCGTGAGCGCGATGCGCCGGTTGGAGCGGTCAAGCAGGGTGATCCCCAGCATGTCCTCCAGCCGTTTGAGCTGCATCGAGACCGCCGATTGCGTCAGGTTCAGCGATTGCGCGGCCCGCGTGACGCCGCCTTGTTCGGCCACGGCCAGAAAGGAGCGCAGCGTGGTCATGTCGAGATTTCTCATTCATCACGTTCCTTGATGATAAACCGGCCAAACATTCATTTCAAAAATCATAACCGCCATGCCAGATAGATCAACAGGAAAAATGAATAGACGACGACTCATCACCATCACGAAAGGATCACCGCATGACCTTCCTCTCCCATGCCAGATACGCCGCTGACCGGCCTGCCCACCGCCGCCTGTCCCTGCACGACCGTGTCGCGCTCTACCGTCAACGGGCCGCCCTGCGCCGCCTGGACGATCGACTGCTCGATGATATCGGTCTTTCACGCACCGAGGCCGAGGCCGAAGCGCGCCGCCCGATCTGGGATGCACCGGGGCATTGGCACGAAAGGTGACAGTTATAGTCACTTTTTCATGCCGGTAACGCTTGAAATGCATCACAAGGTCACCGATATTGTGTGCAAAGCCCCTTCCGGGCTTGGTCTGTGTCATTTATTCGGAGGCTTTGATGGCTGAATTCGATACAATCCGGGCGACAACAGGTGCGCGCACCGCCCAGATTGACGAGGGGCTGCGCGCCCACATGAACAAGGTCTACGGAAC
>JANSYB010000163.1 GCA_024742655.1 Paracoccaceae bacterium
CGCAAGGATGTTGAATTGGCGAACAAGGCTACGGCAACCTGTCCGACGACGACAGGATCTTCCGAGCCATAGGTCGCCATCATCATCCCGCTCGAACTGATCTCGAGCGCCGACAACTGAACATTGTTCTCATTGATAAACGGTACAGAAAGTTGCTTCAGATCTTTTCCACCAGCACCATCATACCCAAACACGATGTCGTTGGTCGACGAACGAAGGACGCCGTTTTCGTCCAGTGAAAACTCACCATCCCGGGTATAGCTCAGCGTGTTTGAAGGCGTGCCATCAGGGTTGGGCGTGGTTGTGACGAACATCCCGTTCCCGGCTAGGGCCAAATTCAAGACGCCGTCACGTTCCATGAACCCACCCTGTTTGGTGCTTTGTCGAGTCTGTTCCACCAGACTGCCTACGCCCGTTGATGTGCGCGAGACCGTCTCAGGCGATGCGCCGCTGTAGAGATCCGCAAAACTGGCGGTGCTTTTGCGAAACGCTGTGGTCCCAGAGTTCGCCACGTTATTTGACACAACGGATATTTCGAACATGGACGTCGACATGCCAGATAATATGGTTCCGAACATTTCCGGTCTCCCTCACTGCTTCTCCGAACGTTTTGGTAGTGCAGGTATCGTGCCAAAATTATGTGCAAGCCTAGTTCAAAAAGTCAAAAAGGCTGCTTTGGCTAATCTTGGAATAAGCCTGTCGCGCCGCGTCGCGGTTGACCAAAAGACTTTGCAACTCTGTGATCACCCGCTCCAGATCAGCCGCGGACATATCATTGACCTCTATCTCAAGCGCGACAGCTCTAGCTTGCAAAGTCTCTTCCTGCATGTCGGCGCGTTCCAACCTCGCCCCTACCGTGGTCCGCGACAAGGCGATGTGCTGCCCGGCATCGATCAACTTGTTTAATTGCGACCCCAGTTGCTGCGCAACAGGTGCAAGAATTTGCGCCGGCACACCATCGGTCGTTAAGGTGAATTTTGGATCCTTGCTGGCAAGGGTCACACCTTGCACGTCAAGCTCAGAAATCGTGACCGTCCCGTCGTCAGTAGAAAGCTGCAAACGCCCAGTCTGTGACAGCTCAGCAGTTACGCCTGTGGTCTCGCTTTGCGCATTAATCGCTTCAATCAGACGGTCATTCGATCCGCCCACAACTTCACTGACATTAATATTGGCACTGCCCGAGGGCCCTGCGATAACAAAGCTCACGTCGCGCGGCACCCGATCACCGTTGAATCGCACCGAAAGCCCGGGGTCGCCTGGCGCCGACAGACTGTTCTGCACGATGTTATCGGTGGATAGAGCGGCCTCGAAGCTGTCAACAATATCGAAAACACTGGATATTCCCGAAGCTGTTTCGACCTGCATGAAGACACGTCCGCCATTCACCGACGTAGGCAGTCGCATGGTTTCCGAAGCTGCAAGTGTATGCTCGCCGTCATCTCCCTTGAAGTCTATCCCACCACTGGCATTTTGCCTGAACGGCATGATATCGGTGGCATAGCCTCCAAAAATGGCCTGCCCGGCAGTTGATCGCGTATTGGCAAGGCCTACAAGCGCGGTGCGTATCTGCGCGACTTCGACGCGAAACGCTTCGCGGTCAATCTGGGCTATGGAGTCAGTGTTAGCGGCTGTCGCTATCTCACGCAGTCGAGTCAACATGTCAAATGCTGAAGCCAGTTCCGTATCCGCTAGACTCAGGCTTTCCTGCGCTGTCCTGACATTGCGCTCGAAACCGGCAAGCTGGGTTGCTCGTTCTTCCAGCGCAGACAGCCTGACCGCGTCGATCGGCTTGTCCGATGACTGAGTGATCTCTTGTCCAGTAGAAATCTTGGTTTGACGCAGTTCTATTTCTTCATTGATCCGCGAAAAGCGGTTCAGCATCTGGTCAGTGAATAGTTTGGTGGAAACAGACATTATTGGCCTCACGAAATCCGGATCAGGGTATCAAACATCTCACGCGCTGTTTGAAGTATGCGTGCCGCCGCCTGATAGGCTTGTTGTTGCGCGATCAATTTGGCGGCCTCTTCATCAAGGTTCACCCCGCTCAGTTCACTTTCCGATGCCACGGCCGCTTCATAGACCGCTTCATTCGAAGTTCTTGTCAAGCGGGCCGCCTCAAGCGTGGCACCAATACCCGCGGCAATGGCGCGAAATTCGTCCTGATAGCTTGTAAAACCAGTCCGCTGTTGGCCAAGGATCAGAATCTCGTCCAGATTGCGCGCATCACCTGGCGACCGTCGGCCAGTCAACAAGGTGAATGTATCACCCGTTTCTGCAAATCCCGAAAGTTCAACATCTTGTCCTGAGACATTGAAACGCGCTAGACCATTTGATGTCCGCGTCGCGATTGACACGCCCGTTTCCACGTCGAACAGCTCGACGCGCCCGGTGCCATCGTCCATCATCTCGACCCGAAAGTTTTCCGGTTTTCGGTTCGCAGCATCAGGCGGGGAGCCGACCTCGAATTGGGCCGCAATCCGCTTGGCACCTGTATCACTCATCACGACGATGAGCTCTTCGTCCGGCAGGCCGCTCAGGCGTAGATAGGATCCTGCCGTGCTGGTCGCGCCAGCGACCACGTCAATCGCCGAAGCCGTCGTGCTGCGCGCGTTCAGCGAACCTGCATCAACGGTCAGGCCAACCGTGCCGATCTTAAGGCCAAGCGCGGTCGCTTCGTCTCCGCCAGTCACGCTCAACGGCCCCAGACCGGCCTGTTTTGCACTCAAAACAAGGAAGTCGTTACCATCGTCGTCAATGATGTCGGCTTGCAGGCTATTGTCCAACCCGGCAGGCACATCCACGCTCCAGCCACCGTTCAACTTTGTTACCGTGACGCTATCCGACACACCGCCAAGCGATACGTCAATTGTGTAGGTTCCATCAGCCAGGTCCGACACGACGGCGCGCCCCTGCAATGATGACGTTGTCTGCGCAGTGCTCAGCCCGAATTGTGCCGCCGTGGATTCAGAGACAGGCACAGGCCCTGCACCCGACAACTGGCCACCCACAACGCCCAGGGACAGTGCAAAATCGCCGTTCACTTCGTCCACACGGGGCACCAAACGCCCGTTTTCCGGGCCGGTTACCTCAAAGTCCAACGCCGTCAGGCGGGTCGGGTCGCCGCCGTCGACACGCGTCAAGGTATACTCTGCACCGCCCAGCATGAAGCGCGAGGTCGTTCCTGCAGGCGGGAAATCCGCGACCGAGCGCGCAGCCCCGGTCAGGGTCGGCACCGGGGCCTGGGCACGCAATTCTGCCGCCACGGCCTGTGCGACCGCATCGCCCGACAAGGTTCCGGCGGCCAAATCTGCGGCCGACACGCTGGCGGTAAAGGTCGACCCATTATCGGCCGTCACCACCGCCTCGTAGCGCGAGGACGGCGCATGCACATTGGTCCCGTCGACACTGGTCGATGGTCCATCAATCATCGGGTCGATATTGAACACCAGCGATGCCGCTGTGCCACCGTTCGAGAACTCACGCGCCACCAGACCGCCGGTGACCGGCTCGGCGGCGGAAGTCAGCGTCTCAGCTCCGGTCACGTCACTACTGATCTCAAACTCGGAACTGCTGAGGAACGATACGGTGCCGCTGATCCGCATTTCATTCAGAAAAGAAATTGCGTCTGTCGGAGTTCCACCAAGGCTCAACGGGTTGAATTCCTGATCCAGAGCAACAGCGTCAAAACCGACACCATTCGGGGAAATGTTACTGATCGCGATGTCGAACCCGGCGTCCTGAACCAGCGTCACCGCATCGCCGGACACCGACAATTCAGCGGTGATGCCGGTGTCATCGCTCCGCCTGTTGACCGCGCTGACCAGCGCATTCAGATCGCCACTGCTGATCTGTGCCGAAATCGTCAACGTTTCGCCATTCACACCGTCAAGGTCAAACTGAACGGACCCATCAATGGAAGCAGGATCAAGCGACAGGCGCAGGGCCGTCATTGCATTGGCGCGGACGCCGACCGGCGCGAAAGAGGCATTTGCGCGATCCGCGATCAGGGCTGCATCGGCCCCCGCCGGGATCGTGGCCGACCGGACAAAGCCAGTAGCCATGTCCAGCGTGATAGTTTGACCTTGCGTCTGGTTGATAGTGCTGTCCAAGGAAATCCCAGCAACATCACCTCCGGAAAGCGTCGTTCCAGCGGCGTCCGAGAGCTCGATAAGGCTAGTCGACACCTCGTGTGCGCCGCCTGTCAGTGGCGATGACGCGGTTCTGCTCTGCTCGACATTGATACCGCGATAGCCCAAACCGCCCACCACCAAATTGTAGTCCGCGCGATACTCTGCTTCTCTTGAAAAACCGTTTTCCACCGTCAGAAGATTGGCAACCTCATCCGTATTGAGAGGTAGACCGGCGATTTGGCGGCCCTCTCGGGTAAAAACCCTGATATCCGAGGCCTGCTGAGCTTGCGTCACCGTTGTCCCAAGCGACGAACCCGAGGACGACACCGCGGAGGCCGCGGTCAAACTGCGCGATCCGTCAGATGCAAAGGCCAACCCCGTGGCCGATCCGGCAACGCTTATGCCCAGATCCGCAAGAGTCTCTCCCCCGACAGAGGATTTGAAAACACCCATATCAAGATATTTGGCGATCTCTGCACCCGTCTCCCAGCTGGTCTGGGCGACATCGCTTGGTTGCACGGCAAAATTATGGTCCACGCCGTCGAGTGTCAGGGTGAATGCCCCAATATCCGCCTCAAACTGAGCCGCGATAGACGCTGTTGCCTGCGCGGCCAGGCTGGCGAGGGTGATATCATTAGTGCCACGCGGAATGCTGCCGATCACGCCTCCCCGCAAAAGCTCCTGTGCCACGACAGGCGATAAGTTATTGGTCAGCACATCTGTCAATGGCGCAACGCCCGAGCTTTCGCCTGCCGCCAGTTGCGAGGTCAAAGTTGCCGACCCTAGGTTGGTTGTATCAGGTGAGATCACAATAGTGGATGAAGCAGCAATTTCTTGTGGCCGCTTTAAAAGAAATGCGATCCGAGCAGCATCCCCAGCTTCGCGCATGAAAGTGACTGTGTCCCCATCCACAGGTGCACCTGTCACGTCGATCACTGCACCGTCAATTTCGATTCGTGTCCGCCCCGTGGCCAACTCGGTTCCTGCATCATCTCTCAAGATCCACTGATCCGTTGACGAGGTGTAGCTCATTTGCATGCGGCCCAAGCTATCGGCCCGACCGGGGACCAGACGTATGCTTGCCTCCGCCGTCCCCTCGTTTGCCTGGCCAGCTGACGGCGAGAACTGCGCAACGGCAAACATCTCGCGACCCCGCTGACTGTCAAGATCAATGCCCTGCAAATGCTGGGTATTGACGCCTGTGCTAAAGTTACGCGCCAGCTCGTCCAGTTCTGTAATTGCTCTTTGCGTGGTTCCGTAAGCATCCACTAGACCGCGTAAGCTGCCAGTTTCCAGTTGCGATACCGTCTGCCCCGCTCCAACCCTGAAAAAGATGTTTCCCTGATCACTGACCCTTGCCGCCAAGACCTTGCTGTCCTCGCCAGTAACGATAATCGGCCCGCCATCCGATGCGCCAAGACGAACTTCAGCTTCAAAGCGATCGCCAATCGACACACCGACCGGCACCATCGAAGACAGATTGTCGATCAGCCGGTCGCGTTCATCCAACAGCGTATTCGGAGGGTTGCCCCCAAGGTTGGATGACCGCAACTTGCCATTGACCGATGCCAATGCACCCAAATTCTGGTTCACGTCGTTCAGGCGCGTCGTAATCTCTCCAAAGGCACCGGTGGCTAGTTCATCAAGCAGCGAAGCCGTTGTGTTGAAGGCTGTACTCACTGTAAGGCCCATCTCAATCGCAGCGGCGCGTGGTGCAAGGTCACCGGGCCGGGCGGCAACCTGGCCAAGCGAGTCGAAAAAGGCGGTCAATGTCGTTCCAAGATCACCATCATTCGGCAGGACGGTGTTTTGCAGCCGCTCAAGCTTTTGAACA
>JANSYB010000383.1 GCA_024742655.1 Paracoccaceae bacterium
CCTTGAAATGACGGAAGAAAGGCAAAGCTTCACGTTCGAGGGGCTGTCTGGCAGGCCGGTGCCGTCGATCCTGCGCGGCTTCTCCGCGCCGGTGATCCTGCAGCGCGAGACCACCAATGCCGAGCGCGCCTTTCTGCTGGCGCATGACACCGACCCTTTCAACAAATGGGAGGCCGGCCGGGCGCTGGCGCGCAACGGGTTGCTGGCGATGATCCGCGACGGGGCGGCACCGGATGATGCCTATCTCGACGCGGTGCACGCCATGGCGCGCGACGACGGCCTCGACCCGGCCTTCCGCGCGCTGGCCATGGGCCTGCCCAGCCAGGAGGATCTGGCCCAGAGCCTTTTCGATCAGGGCGCCACACCGGACCCGCAGGCGATCTGGGAGGCGTTGGAAACCCTGCGCCACGCCAAGGCGGAACGGATGCAGGATCTCGCCCCGCGCCTGCACGCCCAGTTCCAGGTGACCGACCCCTACCGCCCCGACGCCGCGCAGTCCGGCGCACGCGCTCTGGCCAATGCCGCGCTCGGCATGATCACCCGGCTCGATGGGGGCGCACAGGCGCAAAAACAATACGACGTCGCCGATAACATGACCCAGCAGCTCGCGGCGCTGTCGTGCCTGTTGCAGGCCGACAAGGGCGAGGCGGCGGCCACGGCCTTCTACGATCAATGGCGGTACGACCGCCTCGTGATCGACAAATGGTTCATGTTGCAGATCCTGCACGCAGCGCCCGCCCGCGCGGCCGAGGTGACCGAGGCCCTCACACAGCATCCCGACTTCACGATGAAAAATCCCAACCGCTTTCGCGCGACGCTTGGGGCGCTGACGATGAACTCGGCCGGGTTCCATCACGTCTCGGGGCGTGGCTATACCCTGCTTACCGACTGGCTGATCCGGCTCGACCCGCTGAACCCGCAGACGGCGGCGCGGATGTGCTCGGCCTTCGAGGCATGGAAACGCTACGACACCGACCGGCAGGACAAGATGATCGAACAGCTGGACCGGATTCTCGGCACGCCGGGCCTGAGCCGGGACACAACGGAAATGGTCGCGCGCATGCGGGACGCCTAGCGCGGGCTAAGATTATTCTGCGAATAATCTCGAAAAGAAAATTCGCAGAATTTTCTGGGCTTTATTCCTCTGAGGTAACCGCGGCGACACGCGCGGGGCGTAACCTTGGGCGGGTAGTCGAGATCGGCTTGCAATAGCTCTGCTTGCGCGTCCAGGCGATCATGTCGGTCCGTTTCTTGCGGCTGTGCAGGGGCCCCCAATCGGCCGCGACCCCGCGCATGCCCCTGGACACCACGCCGTCGCGCGGCACGGTCCTGGCCATGATCCGGATCGCGCAACTGAGATTGTCGGGCCCATGCTTCAGCGCCGGGCCGCTGCGCGCCCGGCACCCGTACAACCGCGCGGTCGAGGGCAGGATCTGGGTCAGGCCATACCACTTGCCGCCGCCCCCCACCGCGTATTCGCGATAGGTGCTTTCGTGTTTCACGAGCGCCGACAGGAATCCCACCCAGAACGCGCGGCGCGCCTCGGGCGAGGCGGTGGGATAAGCCGGGCACCACGTATCTATATCGCGCGGCACCATCAGTTCGAGCGGTTGCCCATGTGCCTTCAGGGCCGCCAGGGCTGCCCGCGTCCACAGATGTGACCGATCGACATGTTCCCACCGCGTGCGCGGCAGATTGGCCTCTCGCGCGGGCGGCTTTATGACGGGCGACATCGGGCCAACCTCCTGGGCGAGGCCAAGGCAGGGCAGCAAAAAGACGAAAAAGCAGGCAGCAACTCGCAACATCGCCCTATCCTGACCCTTTTTCGCATCCAGATCAACGCTTCCGTGGCCGCGCGATTTCCCTGTCTTCTCCGCAGGCTTGCCGCTTTTTGGCCGGATTGCCCCGTCAAGAAGATCCAAACAGTATAGAGCAGTCCGAGTATGTCAGAGTCCTCTCCCGATCAGCATCGCGTGACGCGTGGCAAATTCCGGTTGGGTCGCCTGCTGTCCGGTCGCGCCACATCGCCGGTCCGGCCCGCCAAACACCACCCTGTGAAGGAAGACATCGATGCGCTGGCCAAGCGCATTCTACTGCCCTCCCTTCCCGTCTCGGACGAAGAGATGGCCCGCGCCGCCCACCAGGATCGCGGCCAGAAACTGGCCCGCCAGGAAATGTGGGACACCCTGTCGGAAAAGCTGCGTTATGCCGACCGCTCTCGCCTGTCCACGCCGGGTGGCGAGACGGCTTCCCTGCTGCTTGCCTTTGGCGCGCGCAGCGACGTGGTGTCTGCCGCCGAGGATGCTTTGCATGACGGCAAGGTGCCCGATATGGCCGGCATCGAGGCGCTGGAAGAGATGCAAGCCGACTATCCAACGGAGTATCCCTGCGCCCTGATCGTGGCGCTGGCGCATATCGATATCGGATGGGCGTGGCGCAATATCGCCGGCCCGCACGATCCCGAGGGCGCCGTGCGCAAGTGCCAGTGGCACCTCGACCGCGCCGAGGCGATCCTGGCACCGTTCGACGCCGAGGCCCTGAACGCGCCATCGCTGGCGGCCGCGAAATGCGCGCTCAATGCTGCCTGCCACGCCCGCGGGCGCAAGGTGGCCGAAGGCTACGAGGCGCTGATCGCGCTCGATCCGGACAGTCATCGCCACATGCGCGCGCTCGGCCGGCACCTCTTGCCCGGCTATGCCGGTGGCGCTAAGGCGGTCGAGATCGAGGCCCGCCGCACCGCCGCCCGCACGCAGGCGACATGGGGGGCCGGCGCCTATACTTGGGTCTATTTCGATGCCCTGGCGCTCAGCCGGCAGACGCTTGACCTGCTTGACGCCGGGTTCTTCATCGAGGGGCTGCACGACATCATCGCGCGCAAGCAGGATCAGCATATCGTCAACCTGCTGGCCGCGTTCTGCGCCATCACCATGGCCCCCCAGACCAAGGGCGCGCCCCTGCCCGACCATGCCGACACCGCCCGCGCGCGGGTGCATGACTGTCTCGACTGGCTGTTGGAAGACCATATCCAGGAACTGCACCCGCTGATCTGGTCGCAAACCCTGCTGGCACCGGGTCATGCGCCGCTTCTGCCCTCACGCCGGGCATTGATCGTCAAGGGACGTCAGACCGCGCTGCGCATCATCGCCACGCGCTTTGCCTCGCAGATCTCCGATGGCAGTTCGATCGCCTTTTCGCGCGCGGGCATGTACCGGCTTCCTGCGCTCTGACGCGGCTCAGACCTCGGTCTCATCGTGCCGCACGCGTGGCGCCAACACGTGATCGTCGGGGATGTTGGGCTGCTCGTAATCGGCCTCCGTGCCGCGCCGCTCGAAGACCGATTCGTGTATATGCGCACCCTCGGGGATATGCCGGCGCTCGAAGAGCGGCAGGAACAGCCCCAGAAATGCCCGCCGGCGCGTCAGGGTGAACCGCGTCTTGATGCGCGGCAGAACCTCCACCACCGGCCAGAATCCACGCATGGACCGGTTCGGCGCGGCCTTGCCGGACGGCCCCACATGCGGCGTTTCCGGGTTTTCGCCCAGAACCAGCGTCGTGATCGCCTCGTCATCATAGCGCACGCCAAGTGCGCGGGTCTCCACGATCATCCATTCGAGAGGGAACTTGGCCAGGTGGCTCTTGTCCTCGGGATA
>JANSYB010000040.1 GCA_024742655.1 Paracoccaceae bacterium
CACCGGAGTTATCCACAGTGCCGTCCGGTTGCGGGAAGACCGCATCGATCCGGTTGGCGACAATATCGGTGATGTCGATCACGTCGGCGCGCAAAAGAACACTGCGGGCATCCATGACCACCACGGCGCCGGCCTCCCGCATCACGTTCACCAGAACCGGCTCGACCTGGCGCATGAAATCCAACGGGGCGCGCTCGCGGTTCCGTTCCAGTTCACGCACGCGGCGTTCGCTGTCACGGCGAATGGTCTGTACCTTGGTGTCGAACGCATCCGCCAGTTCACGAAAGTCTTCTGGCGAGGTGTCCGGCCGCAAGTCGGTCAATTCGCGTTCTTCCGCCTCGAGTTCTGACTCGATCCTGCGGTTGCGCGCAATCAGGGCATCGCGTTCGGCCTGAAGTTTGCGCGCGATGCTTTGGCCAAGGCGGGTCTCTTCGAACAGGCGCTCGGGATCGACGACAAGAATGTCGCTTTGAACGATCCCCACCCCCTGCGCATATGCGCCACCACCGGGGCATGCCATGGCGGCAGTGAGGACCACCGCCGCAAGCCGCAGCAGGGCCCGCACCGGATCAGAACTCCGTTCTGACCGTAATGTCGAATTGGCGCTCGACGTCGCCCGGCTCTTTCTCCAGCGCCTTGGAGAAATTCATCCGCAGCGGTCCGAACGGCGATTCCCAGAACACCGACAGGCCGACGACATGGCGCGCTTCGAAGTCGGACGACTGCACCCCACCAAAGGTATTGTCGAGCCCCCAGATCGCGCCCACATCATAGAACGCGCCGCCGGTGATGCCGTATTCCTCGGGCAGGCCAAGGGGGAAATCCGCCTCGAACTTGGCCACGGCAAAATAGTTCCCGCCCAGATGCTCTCCACCCTGGATGGGGCCCATGCCGTTGGCATCAAAGCCGCGCATCACCTGGCCGGTGAACCGGTCGACGGCCCGCGTGGTCTGGTTGTCGAGCATGTCGATCGCACCAGCCTCGAGCGACGCACGCAAGGTCACCTCTTCGTTGAAGATCCTGGTCTGCCCCAGAACGCGCACCGTGGATTTCACGTATTCCTGATCGCCACCAAGCCCGGCATATTCAAGGCCTAAGTCCAGCAGAACGCCCGCATTGGGATTGAGGCCGGTACGCCGGGTGTCATAGGTGTACCGATAGCCGATCGCGCTGCTGAACTTGCCGCCCTGCGTGGCCTCTTGTGCAAGCAGCAAAGACTGGCCCGTGCCACCCACAGGCCCCCCCAGTGCCGGGATCAGCGCCGGGTAGTCGTCCATCTCGCTGTAGCCGAGGCTGTAATACAGCTGCAACCGGCCGTTCTCGCTGACCGGGAAGGTCAGGCTGGGCCTCAGGGTGCCGCGGATCGTGTCGAACAGGCTGTTGTTGGTGTTGGTTTCGACCAGCGATGTCGCGAAACCGAACTCGACATTGCGTCCCAGAAACGCGGGTTCTGCAAAGGCGATGTTGTAGTTCGCCGTGTCGGACGATGCCGAGATGTTCGCCGTCAGGCGCTGACCGCGGCCAAGAAAGTTCCGCTCGGAAAAGCCAAGCGTCAGACCGAACCCATCCGCCGACGAGAAGCTGCCGCCGAAGGTCAGTGAGCCGGTGGTCGTCTCCTCCACATCCACGTCGACGAGAACCTGGTCGGGGCGCGAGCCCTCGCGGGCCTCGACCTCGGCCGTCTCGAAATACCGCAGCGCGCGGATGCGTTCCGCGGCCTCGCGGATCTGGCGCGGATTGAAGGGATCGCCCTCGACGACATCGAACTGGCGGCGGATCACGCGGTCAAGCGTGGTGGTATTGCCCTCGATATCGATCCGCTCGACAAACACCCGCGGCCCACGCACAAGCCGGAATTCCACATCCAGCGTCAGGTCCCGGTCGTTTCGCGAGATGCGCGGCTCGACGCGCAGGAAATCGATGCCTTCGCGGATGCCCTGGCGCTCCATCCGGGCGATCGAATTCTCGACCAGCGTCGGAGAGTACACGATACCCGGACGCACCTTGAGGATCGACTGATAGCTTTCCTCGTCGACTTCGGGGATTTCGCTGATCGTCGTGATCTCGCCAAAGCGGAACTGCTGACCTTCCTGGATGTTGAAGGTCACGAAATACCCGTCGCGTTCACGGGCCAGCTCGGCATTGGTGCCGGTGACGCGGAAATCGACATAGCCGCGTGCGAGATAGAAATCGCTCAGCACCTGTTTGTCGAACTCGAGCCGATCCTCGACGAACGTATCGCGCGCGATGATCGCCCGCAGCAGGCCAGCCTGCTTGCTTTCCAGAACGCGGCGCAGGCGACGGTCGGAATAGGCGCGGTTGCCGACGAACCCGATGCGCTGCACCTCGATGGCCTTGCCCTCGAAAATCTCGAAAACAAGGTCGACACGATTGTCACTGCGGCGGATGACCTTGGGGGTGATCCGCGCCGACACACGGCCGTTCTGTTCATAGGCCTCGGTCAGGATGTCGGCGTCGCGCTCTGCGCGCGTCGGGCTGAACACCTGCCGCGGCTGACTTTCGACGAATCCCTGCAGGTCTTCGTCCTTGAGCTTGTTATTGCCCTCGAATGCGACCCGGTTGATCGTCGGAAACTCGGTGACGCGGATAACAAGGCGGCTGCCCTGCGGCTCGACGACGACGGTTTCGAACAGGCCGCTGCCCAGGATGCGCTGATACGCGTCATTGAGCTCTCCGGCGGAAACCGTCTCGCCCCGCGCGATGCCTGCGTAGGTCAGAATCGTCGCGGACTCGATCCGCTGGTTGCCCTCGATTGAGACGGAATTGAAGCTGTAGTTCTGCGCCTCTGCCCTAACCGGGGAAAAAACCACCGCAAGTGCCAGTGCAACAACGAAAATTGTCTTCAGAAAGTGGTTCAGCGGGGTCTTGCCCCCGGTGCGCGTCGATCGCGTCCCGCCCATCATATGCATCGCAAATCCCACTCAGCCATCCCAGTAGGATCGTCACTACATATTCTGTTTCGGCTTGTCAAAACCACAAGGAGGTTTTTTGGAACCTGCGACATTGAAGTCGCGCATGCAGACGACTGCTTACAAGGAGCCGACGAAAGCTCCGGCCAGCAGCGCCACCGCGATGGTGGCCAGATAAAGGATCCGGTCCCAGTTGAGATTCACCAAAAGGGTCATCCCGCGATATCCGCTCATGATATGTTGCATAACAGACTCTTGCCGTTGCGATTACGCCTGTTTTGCCCGTGATTTGTGACATGATTGGGCACGGAAATGTGGCAATTTCGCGGCGATTCACGCCTAAAGGCCCGTTTTTCTCTTGTTGGATTGCGGGGCTTCAGGGGCAGAAGATGTCGTTGAACAGCGCGAACAGCATCACGCTGAGCACCAGAACCAGGCCGGCCGTCATCAGCACGCGCAGAAACCGATCACTGGGCGGGCGGCCGGACACCGCCTCGTAGGCATAGAACATCAGGTGTCCGCCATCCAGAACCGGGATCGGAAAGAGGTTCAGCAGGCCCACCGCCGTGCTGAGAACCGCGATGAACCAGATGAAGCTGTCGATGCCCTGGCTGGCCATGGCACCCGACACCTCGGCAATGCCGATGGGGCCGGACATGTTGCAGCTGCTGATCGCGCCGGTGATCATGTGATAGAGGCCATCCAGCGAACTTGTAATCACCGCCCAGGTCTGCGTGACACCATCCCCAAGGGCCGCAAATGGCCCCTTGCGCTCGGTCGCCAGGTCGAAGGCAAGACCGCCGGCGATGCCGATCCGCCAGTTGGTTTCGAACCCGCCCTCGTCGCTGGGTTCATCCACCCGGCGCGGGCTGAGCACGAAATCCAGAATCTCGCCCTCGCGCCAGACCTTGAGGTCCAGCGGGCGCCCGTTCGAGCCTTCGACCACGTCCTTGAGTTCGTTGAAGGCGGCGATCGGCTCTCCCTCGATCGCGACGATCACGTCCCCCTGTTTCATGTCGATGTCGAAGGCGGCCGATTTCGGTGACAGCTGCACCACGAGCGGCGGCATCGGGTGCGGCCCCTTGGCAGAAACCAATTCGCCGTTGCGGCGCACCTCGTAATCCAGCAGCGCCTGTTGCGGCAGTGCATCGACGAAATCGGAAAATCCGTTGTCTTCCTGCCGGTCCCATTCGGGCATGACCAGCCCCTCGATCCGCACGAGTTCATCGCCGGGTTGCAGGGTGATCCCCTCGACCGGCAGCGGCTTCAACTCGCCCACGGCCAGGGGTTCGGCCACCTTGCCCTGGCTCATGATGATCGCTCCGAAGACGAGGATCGACAGGATGAAATTGAACACAGGCCCCGCCGCCACCGTCAGGGTGCGCGCCCATAGCGGCGCGCCCAGCATCGTCTGGCGCTTCAGCGCGGGCGGCATTTCCTCGTAAGTGTCGCTTGCCGTGCCGCTGGCGGCGTTGGCATCACCCATGAACTTGACGTAACCACCGAAAGGCAGCGCGGCCACCTGCCAGCGTGTGCCGTGCTTGTCCGTGCGTGCGAACAGGACCGGCCCGAAGCCGAGTGAAAACACATCCGCCTTGATCCCGCACCAGCGGCCCACGATGTAGTGGCCGTATTCATGGATCGCCACGATGACCGACAGGGCGGCCACGAAGGCCAGCAATGTCAAAAACAGGCTGCCGAATTGCGGTATCAGGGAAATGCCGTCCAAAACGTGTCCTCATCCTGCTCTTTTCTGTGCGACCTCATCGGCGCATACCCGTGCCAGATGGTCCGCTTTGGCGACGGTATCAAGGGTGATCTCGGCATCAATAAGGCCATCGCGGGCCGAAAGACGGGTCAAAACCTCGTCCACGACGTCGCACATATCACAAAATCCGATGCGCCCGGCGATGAAATGATCCAGTGCGCGTTCCTTGGCCCCGTTGAACACTGCGCCCAACAGGCCGCGTGTCTGCATCACCTCGCGCGCAAGGCGCAGCGCGGGATAACGCCGCAGGTCCGGCGGGCGGAAGGTGAACTGCCCGATCGCGGCCAGATCCAGAATGTCGATCGGCAGGGCCTGCCGTTTGGGCCAATAAAGCGCATACCCGATGGCATGGCGCATATCGGGCGGGCCGACATGGGCCATCAACCCCCCGTCGCAGAACCCCACCAGCGCGTGGATCATCGATTCGGGATGAATGACCACCTCGATCTGGTCCGGCGTGAAGCCGAAGAATTCCCGCGCCTCGATCAGTTCCAGCGCCTTGTTGAACATCGAGGCGGAATCGATAGTGATCCGCTGGCCCATGTCCCAGTTGGGATGGGTGGCCGCCTGTTCGGGCGTGGCCCGGGCCAGATCCTCGAGCGGCCAGTCGCGAAACGCACCGCCGCTGGCCGTGATGATGACACGGCTGACGGCGTCGGCCTCCTCGCCCGCCAGCGCCTGAAAGATCGCCGAATGCTCACTGTCCACCGGCAGGATGCGGGCGTCGTGCCGGCGCGCGGTCTGCAGCATGAGCGGCCCGGCCGTGACCAGCGATTCCTTGTTGGCCAGGGCCAGCGTGGCGCCCTGTTCCAGCGCGGCAAGGCCGGGGCGCAGCCCGGCCGCACCCACGATCGCCGACATTACCCAATCGGCCGGGCGCGATCCGGCCTCGATCAGGGCCTGCGTGCCCGCCGCGGCCTGCACCCCAGAGCCCGACAGCGCCGCGCGCAGATCGTCCAGCAGATCGTCATGGGCCGTCACGGCCACATCGGCACCAAGCGCAATCGCATCCGCGGCCAGCTGGTCGATATTGCGCCCGCCCGTCAGTGCGATCACGTCGAACGCCGCCCGATCACGGCGGATCAGATCGATCGTGTTCTGCCCGATGGAGCCCGTCGCCCCGAAAATCGAAACCCGTTTCATGCGATACCCGGCACCCATCCGGCCGCCCAGAGGAGCAACATGACCGCCCCTGCCCCCAGCATCGCGTCGAACCGGTCGAAGACGCCGCCATGCCCGGGAATGAGGTCGGAACTGTCCTTGACGCCGGTATGTCGCTTGAGCGCGCTTTCCCCGATATCACCCATCTGTCCGGCAAAGGCCGTCAGGACCGATACCGGGATCAGCGCCGCCCCCGCCCCGGTCGGCCCGGCAAAAATCATCCCGACAATCGCCGCACCGGCCCAGCCGGCGATCGTGCCGGACCATGTTTTCTTGGGGCTGACGCGCGGCCAGAACTTCGGCCCGCCGAACCTGCGCCCGGCAAAATACCCCGCCACGTCCGAGGCGATAACCACCAGAACCAGCCAGAGCACCCAGACAAAGCCGAGATCGAACCGCAGGATCAGCAACGCGAAACACCCCAGCATGATCCAGCTGACCGCGGCGAAAACAGCCGGATGGTCGCGATCCCCCTGCCCGGCCGCGACAAATCCCGTGGCCAGCAACAGCGGCACGGCGAAAATCCCCGGCAGAATGATCGCCAAGGCCAGCACCGCGGCGGCCATCACGCCAATGCCGCCCGCAGGCGACAGGCCGAACATCCGCAGCACCTCCCATGTCATTAGGCCACCGACAAGACACACGAGGGCGCCGAAAAACCATCCCCCGCTCCAGACCGCCAGCATGCCGACAAGGGCCATGGCCACACCCGAGATCACGCGCGGGCCGAGATCGGACCATTGCGCCGATGCGCTCATGCGGTCACGGCCCCGAAGCGCCGATCGCGCGCGCCATAGCCTTTCAGCAGTTCTGTAAAGATGTCAGCGGTGAAATCAGGCCAGAGCGTGTCGATGAACTCGTATTCGGCATAGGCCGATTGCCACAGCAGGAAATTGGAAATCCGCGCCTCTCCCGAGGTGCGGATCACAAGATCCGGATCCGGCAAAACGCAAGTATCCAAATACTTTGGAAGGGTTTCTTCATTCACGTCACCCGGCAGCAGGCGCCCCTCGGCCACATCCAGCGCCAGCCGCTGCGTGGCGCGGGTTACCTCGTCGCGGCCGCCATAGTTCAGCGCGATGGTCAGGTTGGTGCCCGTGCAATGCCGGGTCATCGCCTCGGCCTCGTCCATCAGGCCGCGCAGCTTGTCGTCGAGCCGGGGCCGGTCGCCGATAAAACGCACGCGCACGTTTTCCTTCACGAATTCCTGCATCTCCTTGAAGATGTACCGCCGGAAAAGGCTCATCAGGCCGGCCACCTCGGTCTGGGTGCGGCGCCAGTTTTCCGTCGAAAAGGCAAAGATCGTCAGGTACTTGACGCCCAGATCGGGACAGGAACTGACGATTTCGCGCACCCGGCGCGCCCCGGCATGGTGCCCGAAAAGGCGTGGACGACCGCGCGCCTTGGCCCACCGTCCGTTTCCGTCCATGATGATCGCGACATGGCGCGGCCCCGTGGAGGCGTCGATCGCATCGATGTCACGTCCCTCGGGCATCTCAGACCTGCATGATCTCGGCTTGCTTGGACTCCAGCGCCTCGTCCACCGACTTGATGAAACGGTCGGTCATGTCCTGCACCTCGTCTTCCCAGAATTTCTGATCGTCCTCGGACATGCCGTCGGCCTTGGCCTTCTTGATCTGGTCCATGCCGTCACGCCGCACGTTGCGGATCGCCACACGCGCGCTTTCGGCATATTGCGCGGCAACCTTGGTCAGTTCCCGGCGGCGTTCCTCGTTCAGTTCGGGGATCGGCAGCATGATGATCGTGCCGTTGGTCTGCGGGTTGATGCCCAGCCCGCTTTCGCGGATGGCCTTTTCCACCTTGCTCACAAGGCCCTTGTCCCAGACATTGACCGTGACCATGCGCGGCTCGGGCACATTCACCGTACCCACCTGGTTGATCGGCGTCATCGCGCCATAGGCATCCACCATCACCGGCTCCAGCATCGAGGCACTGGCCCGGCCTGTTCTGAGAGAGGCGAATTCCGTCCTGAGCGAGGTCATGGCCCCGTCCATGCGACGTTCCAGATCACCTGTATCCAGTTCAAACTCTTCCGCCATTGATGTTCTTCCTTCTTTGGGCCCGGGCGTTGCGTTCCCTGTTTAGACCTAGCCATGCACCTTTGTATAGGTGCCCTCGCCCGCGAGAATACCCTTGAACCCGCCGGGCTCATCAAGGCTGAAGACAATGATCGGCAGGTTGTTGTCGCGCGCCAGCGCAATCGCGCTGGCATCCATCACCTTGAGATGCTTGGCCAGCACCTCGTCATAGGTCACCGTGTCGAACCGCTTGGCATCCACGTTGGTCATCGGGTCCTTGTCATAGACGCCATCGACCTTGGTGCCCTTGAAAATCGCCTGGCAGGCCATTTCGTTGGCGCGCAGCGTGGCCGCCGTGTCGGTCGTGAAATAGGGGTTGCCGGTGCCGGCGGCGAAAATGCAGACCCGCTTCTTTTCAAGATGACGCACGGCGCGGCGGCGGATATAGGGCTCTGCCACCTCGTCCATCCGGATGGCGCTGATGACGCGGGTAAAGACGCCCAGCCCCTCGAGCGCGCTCTGCATGGCCAGCGCGTTCATCACCGTGGCCAGCATGCCCATGTAGTCGGCCGTTGTCCGCTCCATCCCCTGCGCGCTGCCGGCCAGCCCGCGAAAGATGTTGCCGCCGCCGATCACCATGCAGATCTCGACGTCCAGGTCATGGACGGATTTCACTTCCTGCGCGATCCGTTCGACCGTCGGCGGGTGCAGCCCGTATCCCTGATCGCCCATCAGCGCCTCGCCGGAAATCTTGAGAAGAACGCGACTGAACCTGGTGGCGGACGGGGCGGTATCGGGCATGGCGCGGTCTCCGGATGACTGGCGGCTGGATCGCTGGCAAAATGTCGGAAAAGCGGCCCGGGTTCAATCGCCAAACCGGACCTGCGCGGAAAATACACGAAAACGCCTCGAATGACTCGCAAAACGGGATTATGTGCAGGGTCGTGATCGCGATCCCCGACATATCTCCCGACCGGCCCGTTCTGATCGCCGGCCCGACAGCGTCCGGCAAATCGGCGCTGGCGCTGGACCTGGCACGGCGTCAGGGCGGGCAGATCATCAATGCCGACGCGATCCAGGTGTTTGCCAACTGGCATGTGCTGAGCGCGCGCCCCTCCCCGCCGGAAGAGGCGCAGGCGCCGCATCGTCTTTACGGTCACGTGGCGCGCGACGCGGATTATTCCGTCGGGCACTGGCTCCGCGAGGTGGCCCCGCTGCTGCACAATGGCCCCCGGCCGATCATCGTGGGGGGCACCGGCCTATACTTCACGGCGCTGACCGAAGGGCTGGCCGAGATCCCGCCCACCCCGCCGGACATACGCGCCGAAGCCGATGATCGTCTGGCGACGGACGGGTTGGCCGGCCTGCTGGCGGATCTCGATGACGCGACATGCGCCCGGATCGACACGCAGAACCCGATGCGCGTGCAGCGCGCCTGGGAGGTACAGCACGCCACGGGCCGCAGCCTGGCGGACTGGCATGCGAAGACACCGCCACCTGTGTTGCCACTTGCGGACTGTCATGCCCTGGTCATCGACGCCCCCAAGGACTGGCTGTCGCCCCGGATCGAGAGACGCTTCACGCAGATGGTGCGGCACGGGGCGCTGGACGAGGCACGCGCCAACCTGCCCGATTGGGATCCCGCGCGGCTGTCCTCAAAGGCGATCGGGGCGGCGGACCTGATCGCGCATCTGCAAGGCCACATCTCGCTGGCCGAGGCGCAGGCCAATGCCGTCATCGCCACACGCCAATATGCCAAGCGTCAACGCACGTGGTTCCGTGCCCGAATGCGCGACTGGCACTGGCTGAATGCCGCCGATATTTAGAATATCACGCATTTTCAGGCTGACATCGCGCGCTGCGCCTGAAAAGATTGCAAAAACAGGATCAAC
>JANSYB010000672.1 GCA_024742655.1 Paracoccaceae bacterium
GCGCTGGTACCGGGCCCCGGCCGGGGGGCTTGCACGCAGCTTTGTCACGATCGGCGAGGCGGTCACGCCCGGCACTGTTCTGGGCGCGGTGTCCGATCCCTTCGGCCAGATCGACCACGAGGTGGTTTGCGAGAAGGCCGGTATCGTGATCGGACGCTCAAACATGCCGGCGGTCTATGAGGGCGAGGCGCTGTTCCACGTGGCCGAAACCGCCCGCGCCGACGCCGCGGCCGAGGGTGTCAGCGCCCATCTCGAGGCGGCACCGCTTTACGATGAAGATGAAATCATCTGATCGGGCCTTGCGCGATCAGGCCGTCTTGTCGCGGTTCACGGGCAGCAGGAAGATCGACGTCGCGATCAGGCTGAAAACCAGTTCGTAGACTTCCCATTTCCGGCTGACGTCGATTGCCGCGATCACGAGGCTGGCGGCCAGAGCGAAAAACGCGTGGCGCTTGCCCGGCACAGGCACCGCAAACCGGTCTGCCAGCCGCCGGATACGTTCCGAGCGCGGGTAAACCAGCGGCAGCACGACAAGATACAGCAAAAGGATAAGAGTCAGGACCGGGCCGAACAGCGTCTTGGCCAGATGGAACTCCCCCCAGGGGGTCTTGACCAGAAGGTTGTGCAGGTTCGTTTCACCCTGCTTGTTGATCTCCTGGAAGGTTTCACCGGTTTCCCAGCTGAAGATACGCTGACCCCAGGAAATCTCTTCACCCGCCGCAAAGAAGAACAGCAACCCGTAAAAGACCGTCAGGACGGCCGCACCGCGCATGGATTTGCCGAAAAGCGAACGCGCATTCGAAAACAATACCAGGCTGGCGACAAAGAGGAACACCGCGGTGGCGTATTCGACCAGGTTGTCCTCGGCGGCATAGGTCTGGGAAAAATAGTGGCTGTCCCACAGGTAGATCCCGACCGTCGTCACAAGGACCGCGACGATCAGGGCCATCAACCCGGTATCGAACTGGCGCAGCGTTGTCATGATAATCGTCCGGTCTTGTCAGAATGCCCCGCCCAGATAGGCGAGGCGGAACGCGGCATCAAGGTCAATCGCCTGTCAGCCGTTGACCAGCTGCGGTGCACCGCTCCCCATGTTGATGCCGATAAAGGGCAGTTTTGCCGCTTTCCACGCACCGAACCCGCCCTCCATATGGGCGATCTTCCGGATGCCGGCCGCGATGCAGGCCCGGGCCACCTTTTCGGACCGAATGCCCGAGCCACAGTGAAACACGATCTGCTTTTCGCCCTGGCCGGGCAGTTTGGCCGCATCGAACGCATGCATCGGCAGCAACAGCGCCCCCTGAATATGCTCGAAGGAATACTCCTGAACCGTGCGCACGTCGATCAGGACGATCTCGTTGCGCTCGAAGGCGGTGGCGGTCTCTTCGACGCTCCAGGTTTCGAAAACGGCATCGTCGATGGTTTCGGTTTTCATGTGCAAACCCCTGCTGCGGATGGATTGGAACCTCGACAGGACCATAGCCAACGCGCCACGGCGTTTCCACCGCATTCCGGTGGCCGAATCGTCGAATGCCATGCTAAGTGTTGTGCCATGGTCCAGATCAGCCCCCATATAAGCGAAAGCCAGCCGACGATCCGTCAGCTTGACGATGCGGCGATCAACCGTATCGCGGCGGGTGAGGTTGTCGAACGCCCCGCCTCTGCGGCCAAGGAGCTGGTCGAAAACGCGCTGGATGCCGGGGCGCGCCGGATCGCGGTGGACTATGCCGATGGCGGAAAGACGCTGATCCGGGTCATCGACGACGGCTGCGGGATGTCGCCGGACGATCTGCCGCTGGCGCTGTCGCGGCATGCCACCTCGAA
>JANSYB010000482.1 GCA_024742655.1 Paracoccaceae bacterium
CATCCGGCGGATGGCCGAGGCCTGGGTGCTGCGCCGCGCCATTGTCGAAGAACTCCACAAGGGGAATCCGGTGATGGTTCTGGGCGATTTCAACGACGGGGAACATGCCGTCTCGACCGAGATCATCACCGGCGAGACCCCATTCAAGAACTACCAGTGGATGCTGCGACATGACGCGCAGGAGCGCACCGACCGCTACACCGCGGAGGAAAACATCCAGATCACCGAGGATATCGAGCGCGTGCGCCTGCATTCGGCGGAAAAGCTCTTCGTGCGCAAATCCCTGCGCGACATGGTCTATACCTCGGCCTTCGGCGGCGTGTTCGAATCCATCGACCAGATTTTCCTGTCGCGGCATTTCCACCCAGACAACCCGGATCGCCTGGGCGAGATGACTTATTTCAGTGCCTTCAACGACCACCTGACCGACGGCTCGCACCCCGAGGCGCCCTATAACAAGCTGGCCTCGGATCACGGGCAGATCATGGCACATATCCGGCTCGGGCCGCCGCGCGGCTAGACAGGATCCGCCTTTCGGTGGCACCCTGTCGCAAGGGGAGGACCACCATGCGTACCCAAGTGGCCATCATCGGTGGCGGACCGGCGGGATTGCTGCTGGCCCAGCTTTTGCACAACCACGGGATAGAGACTGTCGTCCTTGAGCGCCGCACGCGCGACTACGTGCTGTCGCGGATCCGCGCGGGCGTTCTGGAAACCGGCTTTACCGACCTGATGCGCGAGGCGGGCGTGGGCGAGCGTCTGGACCGCGAAGGCATCGTGCATGATGGCGCCAAGCTGGCCTATCAGGGCGGCACGTTCCGCATCGATTTCGAGCGCCTGACGGGCCGGCACGTCACCGTCTACGGGCAGACAGAGGTCACGC
Organism: Paracoccaceae bacterium; assembly: GCA_024742655.1. Classification (GTDB taxonomy): domain Bacteria; phylum Pseudomonadota; class Alphaproteobacteria; order Rhodobacterales; family Rhodobacteraceae; genus Roseovarius. The sequence goes on from JANSYB010000482.1 coordinate 884, forward strand.
GTGACCTGTACCAGGCGCGCGATGCGGCCAGCCTGCCCACGTTGCACGGCTGTTCGGGCGTCAAGCCGCGCGACATCGATACCGGCAGCCCCTTCATCACCTTCCTGCATGGCGGGAAAATGAACCGGCTCGATTGCGATTTCATCGCCGGATGCGACGGCTTTCACGGCCCCTCTCGTCAGGCCATCCCCGAAAAGGCGCGCACCGAGCACGAGAAAACCTATCCCTTCGGCTGGCTGGGTATCCTGTCGGAAACGCCGCCCGTCGACGACGAGTTGATCTACGCCAACTCGCCACGCGGCTTTGCGCTTTGCTCGATGCGGAACCCGAACCTCAGCCGCTACTACGTGCAATGCGCCCTGTCCGACAGCCCCGAGGACTGGCCCGACGACAAGGTCTGGGACGAATTGAAACGCCGCGTCCCCGAAGAGGTGGCCGAGCGCCTTGTCACCGGCCCTTCGATCGAGAAATCCATCGCGCCGCTGCGCTCGTTCGTGTGCGCGCCGATGCGGTGGGGGCGGCTGTTCCTGTGCGGCGACGCGGCCCATATCGTCCCGCCCACCGGGGCCAAGGGCCTGAACACGGCGGCCAGCGATGTGCACTACCTTTACCGCGCGCTAGTCCGGCACTACCACGACCGCGATGATGACGGGCTGGAGCGGTATTCGGACACCGCACTGGCCCGAATCTGGAAGACACAGCGCTTCAGCTGGTGGATGACCAACCTGCTGCACCGCTTTCCCGACCAGTCGGGCTTTGACCTGCACGTGCAACAGGCCGAGCTCGCTGTCTTGTCCGAAAACGAGGCTGCGCAGACGGCCCTGGCGGAAAGTTACGTCGGACTGCCCTATTGACCCGGTTCGCGCCGTGCTAGAATTTTCGCAGAAAATTCTCGGGCCCGAGAAAATTCTGCGAATTTTCTGGTCCCGGCGGAGCGAAGAAACCCATGCCTTTTGCAGACCTCAACGGCGTCACCCTGCATTACCGCGAGGACGGTGATCCATCCGGCGCGCCGCTCGTCTTCGCCAATTCACTGGGCACCGATCTGCGACTATGGGACCCGATCCTGCCGCACCTGCCCGATGGCCTGCGCCTCATCCGCTATGACAAGCGCGGCCATGGTCAAAGCGCGGTGCCGCCCGCCCCCTATTCCATGGGAGTTTTGGTCCGCGATGCCGAGGCGTTGCTCGATCATCTGGGGGTGCGCGAGTGCGTTTTCGTGGGCCTGTCAATCGGCGGGCTGATCGCGCAGGGCCTTGCTGTCAAGCGGCTCGACCAGATCCGCGCCGTGGTGCTGTCCAACACCGCCGCCAAGATCGGCACGCCGCAAATGTGGCAGGACCGGATCGATGCGGTCCGAGCTGGCGGGATCGAGGCGCTGGCAGACGCGGTGATGGAGCGCTGGTTCTCGCGCGATTTCCTGACCTCGGACGCGCTGCCCTTCTGGCGTGACATGCTGACCGGCCAGCCGGATGAGGGTTATATCGGCTGTTCGGCGGCGATTTCGGGCACGGATTTCTATACACCCACCAGCGGTCTGCGCCTGCCCTGTCTGGGCATCGCCGGATCCGAGGATGGCGCCACCCCGCCCGATCTGGTGCGCGAAACGGTCGATCTCGTGCCTGGCTCGCGCTTTGAGCTGATGCGCCGCGTGGGTCACCTGCCCTGCGTCGAGGCGCCCGCAGCCTACGCCGATCTGCTGACGGGCTTTCTGCGTGAGACCGGTCATATCTGAGCGGCGGGCACGCAAAACCGACACAGCATGTCGCAGATCCGCCCCCCGTTGACGCGGGCCGCGTGATAGGCATGATCCATGACCGCCACGACCGAGATCCCGCAAAGCGCCCCGCGCCGCGCCTATGCCATGGGGCTGATGATCGTGGCCTCGATCGGCATCAGCTTCGGCGGGCTGATCATTCGCAACATCGAGGCGGCGGATGTCTGGCAAATCAATTTCTACCGGTCGATGGCCCTGATTGCGATGGTGGCCGGGATCATGGTGGTGCGCTACGGGTCGTCCGCGCCGGC
>JANSYB010000361.1 GCA_024742655.1 Paracoccaceae bacterium
GGGGTTGCCGGCCATCACGTAGAGATCCCAGTCGAAGCTGTCGGCGGCGTGGTCGTCATCATGCGGCCGCCAGCGCACGATCTGGCCGTACTTGTTGGTCTCGCGCGGGTTGGGGCCGTTCACCGGCGTGTCATCGCCGCCCGCGTTCGGCTTTACCCCGCGGTTCTTGTTGTTGGTCAGACAGCAATAGGCCTCGACCGCATGGGGGTTGGCGGCGATCCATTCGGGCCGGTCCATCGTCGTGGCGCCCACTGCCGAGCCGGCCTTGCGCGCGAAAATCAGCACCTCGGCAAGGCTGCCCATGCCCGTGGTATCCGGCGTCAACGCCAGCCACTGACCGGTTCCATCCTCGTTGAACCTGGCCACGTACAGCGTGCCGTCGTCCAGAAGCCCCTCGGTCGGCCCGCCCGGAACATAGCTGCCGTTCGAGACGAAGCGATACAGGAATTCACCGCGTTCATCGTCGCCCATATAGACCACCACGCGGCCATCCGGGGCGAGGACAACCTCGGCGTTTTCATGCTTGAACCGGCCCAGCCCGGTATGCTTGACCGGCGTGCTGTCGGGATCGGCCGGATCGATTTCCACGACCCAGCCCGCGCGATGCGGCTCATGCGGGTTTCTGGACACATCGAAACGGGCATCCCACTTGTGATAGTCATAGCCCCACCCGTCGACGCCGATCCCGTAGCGCACGTAACCGGCGTCAAGCTGGACCGGTTTTTGATCCTCCGCGGTTTCGGTCGATCCGAAATAGCCGTTGAAATTTTCCTCACAGGTCAGATAGGTGCCCCATGGCGTCTTGCCCGAGCCGCAATTGTTCAGCGTGCCCAACGATTGTGTGCCGGTCGGGTCGGCCGCGGTCTTCATCAGGTCATGACCCGCGGCGGGGCCGGTGATCCGCATCGGGGTCAGATGCGTGATGCGCCGGTTGAAGGGGCTGTCCACCACCACGTGCCAGCCCGTATCGTCCTGTGCCACCTCCATCACCGCGACGCCTTGCAACTTTTGTAACTTCTGCACGTCTTCAAGGCTGCGCGGAATGCCATCGCCGGCCTGCGGCAGGTTGACGTTGCGGTTGGTGTATTCGTGATTGACCGCGATCACCATGCGGTTGCCGATCTGAAAGGTTTCCATGCCGTCGGTATTTTCGCCGAAAACGCGGTCGGCCGCAGCCGCATCGCCCCCGGTCGCCTGATCGAATGCCGGTGCATCGGAAAACAACGGATCGCCCCAGCGAACCAGCACATCCCAGCTGTAGCCATCGGGCACATGAACCGTCCCGTCGGTCTTGATCCCGATCGGATTGAAGGCGAAACGGCTGGTCTCCATCGCCTCCGCCGATCCCGCCGGCAGCAGCGTCCCCGCCCCCATCGCCGCGGCCCCCGACCCGAAGGCCAGCACGCCGCCCAGAAAGCCGCGTCGCGATATCGCCGCGTCGACGACCCGGTCGAAGTCACACGTCTCGGGACGCGGGAAATTCAGTTCATCCCATTCGTCAGCGGAAACCTTGTTGAGATCGATGTCATTCATGGCAGCTCTCCGGTCTGGATCGGGTTGAATGCTCAAAGGGTCGGTGATTCCTGTAACAGGTGTGCATCATAGCATGTCCGAGCCCGCAACCTTGGCGCGAAACGGGTGTTACGACGGCCGTTCGCGCAACAAATGAAAAGTTCAACCGCCCCTCGGCGACATTTTTTTCACCAAAACCTGTTGACGCCCCCTGCCCCCCCTCCTAATGTCTCGCGCACGCAGCATGAGGAGTCGCCGCGATGGCACGCCTAATCGTAGTAGTAAACACGTGGCGCATGGGCCGGTAACGGACACCATAACGGTACCCCATGCGCCCCGGACCCGATCCGGGGCTTTTTTGTGCGCGATGAACAGGAATGACGTCATGAACGGAGAAACGATATGGCACGTCAGATGACCGGAGCGAAAATGGTGGTTCAGGCCCTCAAGGACCAGGGCGTGGACGTCGTATTCGGATACCCGGGTGGCGCGGTTCTACCGATTTATGACGAGATCTTTCAGCAAAACGACATTCGCCACATCCTGGTGCGTCATGAACAGGGCGCCGTGCATGCCGCCGAGGGTTATGCCCGCTCGACCGGCAAACCCGGTGTCGTTCTGGTCACGTCGGGGCCCGGGGCCACGAACGCGGTCACGGGCATCACGGATGCGCTGATGGATTCGATCCCGCTGGTCGTTCTGACCGGTCAGGTGCCGACCTTCATGATCGGCAACGACGCCTTTCAGGAGGCCGACACCGTCGGCATCACCCGCCCCTGCACCAAGCATAACTGGCTGGTGTCGGACACGGCGAAACTGTCGGACACGTTGCACCAGGCCTTTCACGTCGCCACGTCGGGCCGGCCCGGTCCGGTGCTGGTGGATATTCCCAAGGATGTTCAGTTCGCCTCGGCCACCTATACCCCGCCCGCCAAGGCGTCGGTGTCGCACTACCAGCCGCAGGTCAAGGGCGACATGGACACGATTGTCGAACTGGTCGAGGCGCTGGAAACCGCGCAGCGTCCGATCTTCTACACCGGCGGCGGCGTCATCAATTCGGGCGACCGCGCCAGCGAATTGCTGCGTGAACTGGTGGAGGCGACGGGCATCCCCATCACTTCGACACTGATGGGCCTCGGCGCCTACCCGGCCAGCGGCAAGAACTGGGTCGGGATGCTGGGCATGCATGGCCTCTACGAGGCCAACATGGCGATGCATGACTGCGACCTGATGATCAACATCGGTGCGCGTTTCGATGACCGGATCACCGGCCGCCTGGACGCGTTCAGCCCCGGATCGAAGCGGGCCCATATCGATATCGACCCGTCCTCGATCAACAAGGTCATCAAGACCGACTTTCCGATCGTGGGCGACATCGCCCATGTCCTCGAAGACCTCGTTCAGGTCTGGAAGGCCCGCGGGCGCACGCTGAACCGCGAGGCGATCGGCAAGTGGTGGACCCAGATCGACGAGTGGAAGAAAATCCGCTGTCTCGCCTACACGCAGGCCGGCAAGACGATCAAGCCGCAATATGCGCTGGAACGGCTCGAGGAACTGACCAAGGGGCATGACCGATATGTCTGCACCGAGGTCGGCCAGCACCAGATGTGGGCGGCGCAATACATCGGCTTTGACGATCCCAATCGCTGGATGACCTCCGGGGGGCTAGGCACGATGGGCTATGGATTTCCGGCCTCCATCGGTGTGCAGGTCGCGCATCCCGAGGCGCTGGTGATCAATGTCGCGGGCGAGGCGTCTTGGCTGATGAACATGCAGGAGATGGGCACGGCCATTCAATACCGCCTGCCGGTCAAGCAGTTCATCCTCAATAACGAACGTCTGGGCATGGTGCGCCAGTGGCAGGAACTTTTGCACGGGGAGCGGTATTCGCACTCGTGGTCCGACGCCCTGCCCGATTTCGTCAAGCTGGCCGAGGCTTTCGGGGCCAAGGGTATCCTGTGTTCGGATCCCGCCGATCTGGATGACGCGATCATGGAGATGATCAACTATGACGGGCCGGTGATCTTCGATTGCCTTGTCGAGAAGCACGAGAACTGTTTCCCGATGATCCCGTCGGGCAAGGCGCATAACGAGATGCTTCTGGGCGAGAACGCCTCGACCCGTGATGCCATCGACGCCGGTGGTGCGGTGCTGGTCTGATCCGCACCGCCGCCGACCGCAGCACAGGACACGGATGTTGAAACGGATTCTGCACAAGATCTCGGGACGCAAGTGGAAACCGGCCAAGCCGAACCGGCGCTGGCAGGACAATCCGCAGTTCCTGAAATACTTCGACGACCAGTGCTGCACCGAGTTCGAGGGCGGCTGGCCCGGCGCGCTGCGCAAGGCGTCGGGCGGCAC
>JANSYB010000272.1 GCA_024742655.1 Paracoccaceae bacterium
TGCGGCTCGGGCCACGGCACGACGAAAAACGCAAAGGGGGCGGCCATCGTGGCATAAGAGGCATCGATCGCCCCGCGCGTCAGCCACGGGTCATGCCGCCCCTTCTGCAGCGCGCCGAACACCGCGTGCAAGATCGCCGCCAAAAGCGCGAGTGCCAGCGCCAGCCGGTGCCCCGCCTCGGTGCCCTCGAGGGAAACGAGCCAATCGCTCATGCGCGGCCTAACCCCGGGATGTAGGGTGGGTTTTCAACCCACCATGCCCTGTCACCGCTCAAGCCCCGTCAGCGCGGCGGCGAATTCCTCGGGGTCGAAAGGGGCCAGATCGTCGATCTGCTCGCCCACGCCGATGGCGTGTATGGGCAGGCCGAACTTGTCGGCCAGCGCGACCAGCACACCCCCCTTGGCGGTGCCGTCGAGCTTGGTCATCACCAGGCCCGAAACATCGGCCAGCTCCTGAAACACCTTGACCTGTTGCAGCGCGTTCTGGCCGGTCGTCGCATCCAGCACCAGCAGCGTGTTGTGCGGCGCGCTTTCATCCTTTTTCCGGATGACGCGGACGATCTTGGCCAGCTCCTCCATCAGGTCGGCGCGGTTCTGCAACCGCCCGGCCGTGTCGATCATCAGCAGGTCCGCACCATCACGCTGCGCCTTGTCCATCGCGTCATAGGCCAGGCTGGCGGGGTCCGACCCCTCGGGCGCGGTCAACACCGGCACGCCTGCGCGATCCCCCCAGATCTGAAGCTGTTCGACGGCCGCGGCGCGGAACGTATCGCCCGCGGCGATGACCACGTTCTTGCCCGCCGCCTTGAACTGGCTGGCCAGCTTCCCGATCGTCGTGGTCTTGCCCGACCCGTTCACCCCCACCACCAGCACGACCTGCGGGCGCTTGGGATAGAGCGGCATCGGCTTGGCCACCGGCTCCATGATCCGGGCGATCTCGTCGGCCATGAGTTGCTTGATCTCGTCCACGGACAGTTTGCGCCCCATGCGCCCCTCGGCCATGTTGGCGGTCACGCGCAGGGCGGTGTCAACGCCCATATCGGCGGTGATCAGCAACTCCTCGAGCTGTTCGAGCATGTCGTCGTCCAGCACCCGGCGCACGACCGTCTTCTTTTCACCCCGACCCAGCAGGCGACCAAGGAAACCGGGCTTTTGCGCGGGGGCCTCGGCGGTCTCGGCGCCCTGTTCGGGGGGGTCGAGCGGGATCTCGATGGGCGTGGGCGACGGCATCGGATCAGGCCCGCGCACGGGGGTTTCCTGCGGCATCTCCGCGGGAATTTCCTGCGGTGTCTCGACCGGCTGCTCGACCGGAGGTTCGGGCAGTTCGGGGGGCGTCGGTTCGGGCAGTTCGGGAGGGATGGGTTCCGGCTCGGGCTCCGGTTCCGGCACGATCTCGGGGTCCGGTTCGGTTTCCGGCTCGGGCTCGGGGACTTCTTCGGGCGCGGGCTCGGGCGTTGGTTCGGGCGCGGGCGCCGGTTCGGGCTCGGGCGCGGGGACGGGCTCAGGCTCGGGGACCGGGCGCGGCGCCGGCTCTGCCGGGATTTCCGGCTCGGGGTCTGGGGTGAGGTCGGGCGCGGCGGCTTCGACGCTCACCTCTTCCTCTTCGCCCCCCTCCTCGACGATCGCGTCCAGCCCCTCCTCGATCTTCGACGAGGATTTGAAAAGCCGGTCCTTGAGCTTGCGGAAAAATGCCATGGTTCACCTGATATAAGTCATCTTCAGTTAAACCGCCATGTCGCGGATGAAAAGGCGGCATTGACAGCGCGTCCCGGACGGCAACGATGGGCCATGATGGTACGCGTGCTGTTTTTTCTGTTCTGGCTTTTGCCCGCGCCAGTTTGGGCAGGGCCACCCGAGGCGATCTGCTCGCCCCCCGCACGCGGGCACATCGACTGCATCCGCAAAAGCCATTTCGTCTACGACACCTGCAACACGATCGAGCGCGCGGCCCGGCGATACGGGCTGAACCCGCATTTCTTTGCCCGCCTGATCTGGCAGGAAAGCCGATTCGATCCCAACGCGCTGTCGCCCGCAGGCGCGCAGGGTATCGCGCAATTCATGCCACACACCGCCAGACGCCGCGGGCTGGCCGACCCCTACAACCCGGCCGAGGCGCTGGACCGTTCCGCCGAATACCTCGCCGAGATGGCCCGTCGCTACGGCAATCTGGGCCTTGCCGCCGTGGGTTACAATGGCGGCGAACGGCGCGCGGAAGAATTGATCGCGGGCACCGGCGGGCTGGCCCGTGAAACGGTGGATTTCGTGCGCATCATCACCGGCGTGCCGCACCAGAACTGGCTGCAAGAGCCTCAGCCCGCCCCCGACCTGCGCCTGTCGCCCGCCCTGCCGTTCCAGCCTGCCTGCCACGACCTCGCAGAGAACCGGCGCATGACCGCGCTCACGCCCGTGGCCCCGGCGATCAAGCCATGGGGCATCCAGATGGCCTTTGGCACCAGCAAGGCGCGCGCGCGTGCGAAATATGCCGAGATGACAAGACCTTGCGCGGCGCAACTCAAGCCAGAGGTGCCCGACCTCATCTGGCAGAAAAGCCGGGCCAGCCCCTCGGGCGGCTATTACCTTGTCCGCCTCGGTCGCGAGACCCGCGACGACGCATGGCGCAGCTGCGCGAAACTCAAGAAGGCGGGGTGCATATGCGCGGTTTATGCAAATTCCGACTAACAAATTAACCAAATATTAACGGATTAACCCAAACCGGATTGAGCAAATCACCCTTTCACCTGTATCCATGATCGGTCTGGCCCGACAGGATTCTGAATCTGTCGGGCAGTTCCGGGGGCGGAAGGAAGGACGTTTTGCTGCTGTTCGCCATGGCGACGCTTGTGCCGGCCGGCCTGATGGGGCTGGCGGTTGTTCTGGGCGGGCCGTGGGCCTTGGCCGCAGTTGCATACATGACGGTTCTGGTCGCCTGCCTCGACCGCTTTGTCGCGCAGGACGCCACCAATGCCGACCCCGAGGCAGAGTTTCCGGCTGCCCAGACCCTTCTCATCGCCATCGCGATTCTGCATGTCTGCGTTCTTGTCGCCTGTGTCTGGGCGGTTGGCGGCGCAAGCGGGCTGAGCGGGCTGGACCGTGTGCTGATCGTGATCGCGGGCGGGTTGATGATGGGACAGATTTCGCACCCCGCCGCGCATGAGCTGATTCACAAACCGGGGCGCGCCCTGCGCCTGCTGGGCAGGCTGGTCTACAGCACGATGCTGATCGGCCATCACGCCAGCGCGCATCTGCGCATCCATCACGTTCATGTCGGCAGCGACGCCGACCCCAACAGCGCCCGGCGCGGAGAGGGGTTTTATCGCTACGTGCTGCGCGCCAGTTTGCAATCCTTTCGCGCCGGGCTGCGGGCGGAAACGAAGGCGCATGGTCAGGCCCGCAAGCCGCTCTGGCGTCATCCCTACATGCTATATGCCGTAACGGCCGCAGCCACGCTGGCCCTGGCGGGCCTGATTGGGGGGTGGGTCGGTCTGGCCGGGCTCTTGGCGGTCTGCATCTACGCGCAGGCGCAGATCTACCTGTCGGACTACGTGCAGCATTACGGGCTGCGCCGCGCGGTGCAGCCCGACGGCCGGCTCGAGCCGGTCGGCCCACAGCATTCGTGGAACGCGCCGCACTGGTATTCCTCGGCCCTGATGCTCAACGCGCCACGCCATTCGGACCACCATGTCAGCCCCGCGCGCCCCTTCCCCGCGCTGCAGCTGGATCCTGAACGGATGCCCTACCTGCCGCACCCGGTGCCGGTCATGGCGGTGCTTGCCCTGGTTCCGCCGGTGTGGAAACGGGTGATGAACCCGCTGTGCGACCGCTGGCAGGCCAACACGTCGCAAGAGCGTCCCAAGGTCACGGCCCGCGACATCCCGCACGCGGTTCTGGCGCGGGCAAAATCCGGTGGCATCGTGCCGGGCGCTCTGGCACAGTCCGGTCATGCGTCACATTTGCCTGATCCTGTGCCTGATCCTTCCCCTGCCGGGGCTGGCCCAAAGCCTGATGAGCGCGGAGGCGTTTGACGCCTACACCCGCGGCAAGACCTTCTACTACGGCTCTGCAGGGGCGGCCTATGGCGCCGAGGAATACCTGCCCGACCGGCGGGTGCGGTGGTCCTTTCTCGATGGCAAATGCCAGGAAGGATACTGGTACGAAGAGGCCGGGCTGATCTGTTTCGTCTACGAAAATCAGCCCGATCCGCAATGCTGGAGTTTTACCCGCTCGGGCGCGGGGCTGATCGCGCGGTTCGAAAACGACCCCGCCCAGACCGAGCTTTACGAAGTGGAACAAAGCGACGAGCCGCTGATGTGCCTGGGCCCGGAGATCGGGGTGTAATCCGGGCGGGTCCGTTTTCTGCCCAGAAAACGGGCCGGAAAATGCGCATTTTCCGGCCCCCGGTTTTCAGAAGAGGCTGCCCTGCCCCGGCGGCGGGTCCTTGGGTTTGGCGGTCTTTTTCGCCGGTTTGGCCGTCGGGGCGGGCCGGTCGTCCAGCGCCAGCTTGCCATCGGCGAACTCGATCTCCAGCACGCTGGCCCCGGCCGCCGCGTCCTTCGTTGTCACGACCGCCCCGTCGCCCCGCACCACCGCGTAGCCGCGCCGGAGCGTGGCCTTGTAGCCCAGCGTTTCGCGCAGCCGGTCCAACCCGGCCAGCCGGTCGCGCCACCCCCCCGCCTGGCGCCCCGCTGCGCGCGACAGACGCGCCAGAAGCGCCTGCAAA
>JANSYB010000578.1 GCA_024742655.1 Paracoccaceae bacterium
CCGCCCTGAGCGCACCAATGGCCAGCGTGGGGCAGACGAAGATGTCGTACACGTCCATGATCCGGCCCAGGCCCTGGTACATCTCGTGCTGGTATTCCCAGGATTTCGCCACGTCATCGGGGTGCATCTTCGCCGCCGCCTCGGCCGCGGCGATGGCGTAATTCGTCATCTTGTCACGGTACTCATCCAGCACCCAAAGCGGCATCCGGCCGAAATGCATCGCCGTGTACCACCGCATCGAGGCCTCTTCCACGCGCGCGTCCCAGCCCGGATCGACCTCTTCCACCGCGCAACCCGCCGCACGGAATATCTCAAGCGCGGCCAGCGTGTTGGTGCGCACATCCGGGTCCAGCGGGATGTAACCGAAATCAAGCGAATAGCCGACGCGCAGCGGCGCGGGATCGAAGCTGTCGGGGATGACAACACGGTCGCGCAGGCTGTCATGGTCGCGCGGATGCGGGCCCGAGACGATGTTCTGCCCAAGCGCCACGTCACCCACGCTGCGCGCCAGAAAACCACAATGGTTGTAGCGATCATAGTTGGCCGGCGGTCCATCGGGGTTGCGGCCGTGGGGCGGTTTGTAGCCCGCCAGCCCACAGGAACTGGCCGGGATGCGGATCGAGCCGCCGATATCGGTGCCCGTGGCCAGTGGCGTCAGCCCCGCCGCCAGCGCCGCGGAGGATCCACCCGACGATCCACCGGGGCCGAAATCATGGTTGAACGGGTTGCGCGTCACCCCCCAGCGGTTGGAGTTGCACACGCCAGACAGGCAGAATTCCGGCGTGGTAGTGCGGGCATGAAAGATCGCGCCTGCCTCTTCCAGCCGTTCGATCATCGGATCGGAGTGGTCATCGGCCTCATGGCCAAGCGCAAAGGAACCCTGCGTCGTGTGTTTCCCCTTCATCCGGTGCACATCCTTGACAGCGATGGGCAAACCCTCGAGTGGGCGGGTGGTGCCGTCGGCATACCGCGCTTCGGCCTTTTGCGCCGCCATGCGCGCCTCGTCGAAATAGGTCTCGGTATAGGCATTGATGGCCGGATTCACGGCCTCGGTCCGGGCGATCAGCGCATCCAGATATTCGACCGGTGACAGCGACTTGTCGCTGAAGCGCCGAAGAACCTCACGCGCCTCGAGATAACAGAGTTCCTTGTCGTCCATGACCCTCTCCTGCCTTGATCCAGGATCACCATGCACCAAAACGCAGCCAGCGCAAACGGGTGGCGCCAATCGAGGCCATCAGGCCCGGCAGCGCACATCTTCACGGCTTGCTGATACGACGTGATTGGGCGGTCTGCAAATTGGACGGTAGGCTGACAATGGGCAATACCGGCGCGCGCCAGACCACCCGGCGACCGCGCCGCGGGATGATAACGAACAAGGGACAAGGTCAGTGCCATGAGATCACGAACCACGCTTCCAGGCGCATTGGCCGCCATCCTCATGCTTGTGTCGCTACCACTTGCCGACATGGGCAAGGCGCAAGGCGCAGACCCTTTGCCCGACCACGTGACCGAGCAGTTCGGTCAACCCCCGGCGATACCATCGGGGCCACTGTCGCCGGATCTGCAGGAGGCCGTGCGCACCGTCTTTGTCGACAGTCTCGCGCAATCGGTGTGGGGGCCGGACCAGGTCATCGCGCTGGAGGAGATCGCCGCATCGGGCGATCCCCGGCTGGCCTGGGTGATCAGCGACATGATGCGCTTTACCTGGCGAGCGGCCTTCGACGATGCGCTGGCCGAGGCCGCCGCAAGCCTGCTGGAGATCGACTTCGACACCCCGATGCGTTGGGCCGAGATTACCGATCACCTGATCGCCTGGGATATTCCGTCCTATCCCGGCTACCTCGAGGCGAAGCGCGCCATTTTCACGAATTTCGTTCCCGGCTGGGAACGGCTGTTCATCGAAGGCGATATCGACTTGCGGCTGGTGTCGTGGGGCGGCGTGCCGATCGACGATCGCGCCTATGACACGACCGACACGCCGTGCAATTGCATCCCGGCCGCCGACAACCCCGAGGTCAGCAGCGCCGAGGCCGCGACGTGGCTCAAGGATGACGACATCGTTTTCGGCATCGAGGTGAACGGCGAATACCGGGCCTATCCCCGGCGCATCATGGAAGTGCGCGAGATGATCAACGACACGCTGGGCGGGCGCGACCTGGGCATTCCCTATTGCACCTTGTGCGGTGCGGCGCAGGCCTATTTCACCGACGGGTTGCCCGCGGGTATCGAACGTCCGGTGCTGCGCACGTCCGGCCTTCTGATCCGCTCGAACAAGGTGATGTATGACC
>JANSYB010000384.1 GCA_024742655.1 Paracoccaceae bacterium
CCTGCCTGGCCCGGGCCACTATATCTTGTGGCTTCCCGATCCGCTTGCACAACCTGACGTATTGGCGGGTACAGGGTCAACGATTTTTTTAGAGGTGGTTCGCCAAAATGTGGGTTGACCGTGGCCTTCTGTCCACGCCCCAACACGCCAAAGTGATTCATTCACTTTACCCGACAGACCGGTGCGCAACCGCCTGCCGGAGTAAAAACGCTTTTTCCCGGGCGACTTAGCATGCGCCCCGCCCCCTGCAACGCGCGGGTCCCGCGCCGGGCTCCAAGGGGTTGGCATCCCTGCAACACCTGATGAAGTTTTCTGTGGATAAGCATCATGTGGGGGTCACAGGGCTGCCTAACACAACATCTAGGCGCCCGTGGCGCAGAATCGGTGATGTTGGAAGGTTGGTCGGGGCGGCGAGATTCGAACTCACGACCCCCTGTACCCAAAACAGGTGCGCTACCAGACTGCGCCACGCCCCGGACCGTGCCCCCGTGTAGCCAGCTTTTGACGGTTTGAAAAGGGCCGTCTCGCAGGTTCAGGGCGTTTCACACGGCCACGCGACATCCTGGCCCGAGATCGCGGGATGGCGCAGCGCGCTGCCCTTGGTGATTCCCATGCGTCGGGCCAGCCCGCCATTTATTTCGAGGACATACTGAATGTTGTTGCCGCCATAGACGAGATCCTCGCTGAGCGGCTGCGCCTCGTGGTGTATATGGCGCACGATACCCTTGGCATCGGCAAAGATCATGTCCAGCGGGATCCGCGTGTTGCGCATCCAGAAACGCACTACGCGCGGGCGGGGATACACGAAAAGCATGCCGGCACTGACCGGCATCGACTCGCGATGCATCAGGCCCTTCGCGCGTTCACCCGGATCATCGGCCACCTCGACGCTGAAGCGTGCCTGCCCCCAGTCTCCGCGCAAATGGATGGATGCGTCCTGGCACGCCTCCAAAGCGGACACCGCGCCTGACACCAGGCAAAAGACCCCCGTCAGGATTGATCGGAGCGTCCGGATTCCTTGACCGCCATTTCCCATCCACACACCTCCGTCGCCATACGGCCACGTTTACCGTCTATGACACGGATGGCAAGCGCCTCGCCGGGCTGCAGGTCGGCAAGGCCGGACCGGCGCAGCACTTCGACATGCACGAAAACGTCCTCGTCCCGGCCGAAGGTATTGGCAAAACCGAATCCCTTGCCCTTGTCGAACCATTTCACGCGTGCCGGCTCCAGCGGGGCCGACCTGATGATTTCAGGATCGATTTCATCCAGATCGGCCAGTCCGGTGCTGTCGATGTCATCCGGCGGCTCGATCTCCAGAACCTCGATCGCCTGCACGCCGCGGTCCGTGCGCTGCACTTCGAGCATGACACCGGCACGATCCGCGACCGAGCTTTGGCCAAAGTTCCGCAGAACGTTGGCATGCAGGAGTATGTCCGGGCCGCCTTCATCAGCGACCACGAAGCCGAACCCCTTCACCGGATCAAACCATTTCACGCGGCCATGCACGCGCCGCGTTTCGCCTTCTGCATCCGTCACTTCATTCCACCTACGAGTCTTTGCACGCCTTCCCGGCTCCGAATTCTTTACTGTTTCGCCACCGGCTTCAAGGGAAAAATCCATTTGTATTCAGTCCGTTGCATTTCGCGTTACGTGAAATTCAAGGGTTGAGTCGTTGAATTTCCCAAGTGTTTTCATGGTCTTCCCGCCTCCATACAAACCGGTCGTGCAATCGAAAGGCCCCATCGGCCCAGAATTCGATTTCAACCGGAGCGATACGGAACCCGCCCCAAAACCCGGGACGCGGCGGATTTGGTCCCTTTTGTGCCGTCAATTTGGCGACTTCCGCCATCAGGGCCCCGCGCGACGACAAGGGACGCGACTGACGAGATGCCCAAGCCCCAAGACGACTTTGCAGCGACCGGGAGGCAAAATATTCGTCCGCCTCGGGCCCGTCTTCGCGCATGACGTCCCCGCGGATGCGGATTTGCCGACGCAGTGATTTCCAGTGCAGGACCATGGCCGCCTTCGGACAGGCTTCCAGTTCCCGGCCCTTTGCACTTTCGTAGTTAGTATAGAACCAGAAACTGTCCTGCGAGATATCCTTTAGCAGTACCATCCGGACATTCGGCAGGCCCCCTTCATCCACCGTCGCCAGCGCCACGGCATTGGGGTCGTTGATCTCGCTCGCTTCGGCCTCACGCAGCCAGGACCGCGCGATCTCGAACGGGTCATCGCCCGCGAAAATACCACTTCTTTCCGACATTTCGCCTCTCAGTCACTTATTTGGGATCGCCTAGACGCTCAAACGCCTCTATTCAAGGCCCGTTTTGTGTCAGATTGCGCATGTTGACCGGGACCGAACGGGACGCCTTGCCCTTGATGCGATCTGTGCGATCGCCTAAAGGACGTGAAATTGAATTGGGCCGGGGGCATGGAATGTCAAATCAACTGATGGCGGGCAAGCGCGGACTGATCATGGGGCTGGCCAATGACAAGTCCATCGCCTGGGGCATCGCGCGCGCCTGCGCGGACGCGGGCGCTGAGCTGGCATTCTCCTACCAGGGCGAGGCGCTGAAGAAACGCGTCGGGCCGCTGGCCGAACAACTGGGCTCGGATGTCGTTCTGCCCTGCGATGTCGGTGATATGGCCTCGGTCGACGCGCTGTTCGCCGCGCTGGAGGATCGGTGGGGCAAGCTCGACTTTCTGGTCCACGCGATCGGATTCTCCGACAAGACCGAATTGCGTGGCCGCTATGTCGATACAAGCCGCGACAATTTCATGATGACCATGGATATCTCGGTCTATTCCTTTACCGCCGTGGCGCAACGCGCGGAAAAGATGATGACCGATGGCGGCGCGATGCTGACCCTGACCTATTACGGTGCCGAACAGGTCATGCCGCATTACAACGTGATGGGCGTGGCCAAGGCCGCCCTTGAGGCCAGCGTGAAATACCTTGCCGAGGATCTGGGCAAGGATGGCATCCGTGTCAACGCGATCAGCGCCGGCCCGATCAAGACGCTGGCGGCCTCGGGCATCGGCGATTTCCGCTATATCCTGAAATGGAACGAGCTGAACTCGCCCCTGCGCCGCAACGTGACGATCGACGACGTGGGCAAGTCGGCGCTTTACCTGCTCAGCGATCTGGGCAGTGGCGTCACGGGCGAGAACCTGCATGTCGACGCGGGATACCACGTGGTGGGCATGAAGGCCGTGGACGCCCCCGACATCGACAAGACCTGAGCCCCGCCCGTGGAGCTGACGCATCTTATCGCCTTCAACCTCACGCTGCTGGCGGCGATGGCGGCGCCCGGCCCGGCCCTGCTTTTCGCGTTACGTCAATCCATCACCGGCGGGTTCCGGACCGGACTGGCCACGGGATTGGGGCTGGCCCTGGTTGCGGCGGGCTGGACGGGGGCGGCGCTTCTGGGGCTCGAGGCGGCGTTCCGGCTGTTTCCCTGGGCCTATGTGATCCTGAAACTGCTGGGCGCGGCCTATCTGATGTGGATCGCATGGGGGTTGTGGAAAACGGCGCACGCCCCCCTGCCCGACAGCGCCACCCCCGGCGCGCGCGCCTTTCTGGGGGGAGTTCTGATCAACCTGGCCAATCCCAAATCGGTGCTGTTCGCGGCCTC
>JANSYB010000170.1 GCA_024742655.1 Paracoccaceae bacterium
AACGACATTCAGCAGTATGTCGTGGACGCGGGCAAGGCCGCCGGTGCGGGCGATCAGGTCGGCACGGTTCTCTATAACCGCGGGATGTATGCCGCGATGCTGGCCGCCGAGGCGATCAAGACCGCGCAGGACATGCACGGTACGGCCGCCATCAACAGCGCCCAGATGCGCGACGGCATGGAGAACCTCGAGATGACCGAGGCCAAGATGGCCGCACTCGGCCTGCCGAATTTCGGCCCCGAGTTCAAGGTCAGCTGCGAGAACCACGGCGGTAACGGCTTTGGCGCCGTGTCGCAGTGGGATGCGGCCGCCGGTGAGTTCAAGCTGATCACCGAGTACTACCAGTCGGACCAGGACATCATTCAGCCGCTGGTCGATGCAGACTCGGCCGCCTTTGCAGCGGAGAACGGCATCGAGGCGGGCTGCTGAGGCCGTCAAACCCATCCGGCCGCCGCGCATGTGGCGGCCGGGCACCCTGAGTATTTGAAGAACAGTGAAAGACAGGCCTATGCTGGATGCCCCAAAGACCGAAGACACATTGCTTGAGGTCAACAATATCGAGGTGATCTACAATCACGTGATCCTCGTGCTGAAGGGCGTGAGTCTCAGCGTGCCCAAGGGCGGGATTACCGCGCTTCTGGGGGGTAATGGCGCGGGCAAGACCACGACGCTCAAGGCCATTTCCAACCTGCTGAAATCCGAACGCGGCGAGGTCACCAAGGGATCGGTGATGTATCGCGGCGAACGGGTGCAGGATCTTTTGCCCTCGGACCTGGTGAAGATGGGCGTGATCCAGGTAATGGAGGGCCGGCATTGTTTCGAGCATCTGACGGTCGAGGAGAACCTGTTGACCGGCGCCTACACGCGTGGCTCCAGCAAGGCCGAGATCGAGGCGGACCTGGAACTGGTCTACACCTATTTCCCGCGGCTCAAGGAGCGGCGGAAGTCGCAGGCGGGATACACGTCGGGTGGCGAACAGCAGATGTGCGCCATCGGTCGCGCGCTGATGTCGCGCCCCGAGACGATCCTGCTCGACGAGCCCAGCATGGGGCTTGCCCCGCAGCTGGTCGAACAGATCTTCGAGATCGTGAAGTCATTGAACGAAGAGGAAGGATACACATTCCTTCTGGCCGAACAGAACACCAACGTTGCGCTGCGCTTCGCGCAGTATGGCTATATCCTTGAATCCGGTCGCGTGGTCATGGACGGCCCGGCCAAGGATCTGCGCGAGAACCCGGATGTGAAGGAATTCTATCTCGGCATGTCCGACGAGGGGCGCAAATCCTTTCGCGACGTGCGCTCCTACCGCCGCCGCAAGAGATGGCTGAGCTGAGGGATCAACCGTGCGTCAACTCGGCCCGCATCTCTTCGATCAGGTCCAGCGCTTCGTCTCGCGTGTTGCGGATGTTGGGACGAAAGCCCTGCGTTTCGGCGCGCAGGCGGATATCTTCCTCGGTCTCGGATCCCGCCGCGTAGCGCGCGGAGCCGAGCGAGGCCGCCTGATTGAGCCGCTTCCCGCGCAGCGCGTATTGCACCCAAGCGCCGGGCAGGATTTCGCAGCCATTGAGATTGACCAGAAAGAACCACTTGCGGTCCGTTTCCCTGATGCGCTCCTCGATGTGGTCGTAAAAATCGTCCACATCCCGGCTGTGATGAAACGTGAAATGCGAGAAATCGACGTCCATGATCAGCCGGCCTTCGTCAAAGGACAGGCGGCGGACGAAATCGGACAGAACGTAGTTGGGGTCATGCACGATCTTGGCGCGCCGCTTGCCGGGCATCTGCCGGATACGGGCAATGGCGGCGTCGCGGTTGGTAAAGAGATTGGGATCGAACGCCTCGGTATTGGCCGCGCGGCGGATCTGGCGCGCGGTTTCCTCGGAGGCGTCGAACCGGACGGAGCCCATCGAATGGGCCAGGTTCAGCGCGCGGCCGCGGCGCGAGTAGGCCGTCCAGGCCTCGGGGTCGATCCGGGTGCCGTTGAGATTGACCAGAAAGAACCAAAGTTCCTCGCCGGTCTGCGCGATGCGCTCTTCCAGCCGATCGTAAAACTCGTTCACGATCTGGGAACCGTCGAAAAGAAAGTCGGAAAAATCGACCTCCATGATCTGAAGGTCATCGTGAAAGGTGATCCGGCGATCCAGCTCCGCGATGTCAACGCGCCGCGCCGTGTCTGTGTCGATCATGAAAACGTCCTGACATTTCTTCTTGGACGCGCGTTTCCACATATGTTCGCGGCACAAACCTGCCTGCCCCAACGTCAAGTTGCAACCACACATGTCGCCGCGCCTGAGTGGTCCGGCGAAAGGATGCCGATATGAGCCGACATTACGATGATCTCGAAACCCGCTCGGTGGATGCCCGCGCTGCTGCCCTTGCCGAAATGCTGCCCGAACAGATTGCCCGTGCGCAGGGCCTTTCGGGATATGGAGAGACACTTGCGGGTATAGAGGCCGCCACGATCCGCACCCCTGCCGATCTGGCCGCCTTGCCGGTGTTGCGCAAATCGGCCCTGAGTGAGGCACAGGCCGCCGTGCCCCCGCTTGGCGGGCTGACGGGCCAGGCGCCGCATGCCTTTGCCCATGTGTTCCAGTCGCCGGGCCCGATCTATGAGCCGGGCGGGGTTGGCCATGACTGGTGGCGGATGGGCCGGTTTCTGCATGCCTGCGGGGTTGGGCCGGGCGATATCGTGCAGAACTGTTTCGGCTATCACCTGACGCCGGCAGGCATGATCTTCGAGAATGGGGCGCGGGCGGTGGGGGCCGCGGTGCTGCCCGCCGGCACGGGTCAGACAGAGCTTCAGGCGCGCGCGGCGCATGATATCGGGATCACCGCCTATGCCGGGACGCCGGACTATCTCAAGGTCATTCTCGACAAGGCCGCTGAGATGGGGCTGCCGCTGAAGATCACCAAGGCGGCGGTGGGCGGTGGGGCGCTGTTCCCGTCGCTGCGGCAGGAATACGCGGATCGCGGAATTGCGTGCCTGCAATGCTATGCCACCGCCGATCTGGGCAATATCGCCTACGAATCCGAGGCGCAGGAAGACATGATCGTGGATGAGGGCGTGATCGTCGAGATCGTGACCCCCGGCACCGGCGCCCCGGTGGCGCCCGGCGATGTGGGAGAGGTGGTGGTGACCACGCTCAACCCCGATTATCCGCTGATCCGTTTCGCCACCGGCGACCTGAGCGCCGTGATGGAAGGGCCAAGCCCCTGCGGGCGCACCAACACGCGCATCAAGGGCTGGATGGGCCGGGCTGACCAGACGACCAAGATCAAGGGCATGTTCGTGCGCCCCGAGCAGGTGGCGGCACTCGTGTCGAAACATGACGAGATCGCCCGGGCGCGCGTCATCGCCAGCCGCGAGGGCGAAATGGACGTGATGACCGTCAAGATCGAGGCCGATGGTGGCGCGCCCGAGCATTACGCCGGATTGGTGTCCGAGGCGCTGAAACTGAAAGGCCGGATCGAGATCGTGGCCAAGGGCAGCCTGCCCAATGACGGCAAGGTGATCGAGGATCTGCGCAGCTACGACTGACGCCTACCGGTCCAATACGTAAGTGCCCGGTGCCGGGCCAAGCGGCGCAAAACCCTTGTCGGGCGCGCCGGATTGGGGCGGGGTCACGGGTTGGCCGGACTGCGCGGACAACCAGGATTGCCATGCCGGCCACCATGACCCTTCTTGTGGGTCGTGTCGCGCCAACCATGTGTCCGGATCCATGTAAAGGTCGCCCGGCGGGCGATAGCCGATCCGGTAGTGCCGGTGTGGATGGCCCGGTTCGCTGACGATCCCGCCATTATGCCCGGAACTGGCCAGCACGAAATGCATGTCGCTGTCGGTGAACAACTTGGTCTTGTAGACGGATCGCTAGGGCGCGATATGGTCCTTTTCGGTGCCCACGACGAAGAGCGGCACGCGAATATCCTTGAGGGCTATCACCTGCCCCTCGACCGCGAAGCGTCCCGCGGTCAGGCGGTTTTCAAGAAACAGGCCGCGCAGGTATTCCGAATGCATCCGCGCCGGCATCCGGGTGGCATCGGCATTCCAGACACCCATATCCGTCGGCATGTCATCCTGGCCCAGCAAATAGCGCCGCACGGCGCGGGTCCAGATCAGGTCCTCGGCCCGCAGCGCCTTGAAGGCGCCGCTCATCTGGGCCTGGTCAAGATAACCTTGCTGCCACATCATGTCCTCGAGAAAGGCGATCTGGCTGTCGTCCAGAAACAACAGCAATTCACCCGCCTCGACGAAATCGGTCTGTGCCGCCAGCAGTGTGACCGAGGCCAGCCGGTCATCACCATCGCGCGCCATGGTCGCGGCCGTGATCGACAACATCGTCCCGCCAAGGCAATAGCCGCAGGCATGCACCTGCCGCCCGGGCACGATGGCCGTGACCGCATCGAGCGCGGCCATGATCCCCGATGTCCGGTAATCCTCAAGGGATAGGTCGGCGTGCTCTTCGGTGGGGTTGCGCCAGGATATCGCGAAGACCGTGTGCCCCTGAGCCACCAGCCAGTTGATCAGGGAATTATGCGGGCTGAGATCGAGAATGTAGTATTTCATGATCCACGCCGGAACAATCAGGACCGGTTCAGGGTGAACCGTTCCGGTTTGCGGGGCGTACTGGATCAGTTCCAGCAACTCATTTCGAAAGACGACGTCGCCCGGGGTAGCGGCCAGTGTCTGCCCGACGTCGAAGTCCGCGGTCACCTCTGCCTCTGCCCCGGATATCTGGTGCAGGGCATCGCGCAAGAAGATCTCGGCACCGCGTTTGAGGTTACGGCCGCCCTGATCACGTGTCGCTTCGAGGATCTCGGGATTGGTCAGCGGAAAATTCGAGGGCGATGTGGTGTCCAGCATCTGCCGCAGCATGAACCGGACGCGCTGGCCGTTGCGGTGATCCATCCCGCGGATATCGCCGGCCGCGGTTTCCCACCAGTCCTGCGTCGCCAGAAAGGCCTGCTGCATCAGGTTGAATGGTGGCCTGGACCAATCGGGATGCTGGAACCGGTGATCGTTCGTGCCCGGACGGAACGGTGGTGCGAAGGTTGCATTCTCATCCTGCGCCGCCTGAAGTCCGAACGCCCAGAGCTTTCCCATGTTCTCGGCGGCCTTGTGTGCCAGTTCTATCTGGCGGCCCGGGGCGGTGGCCAGATGCGCGGCCCAGTCCGACCAGGCCTTTGCCGTGGCAAAGGGGGAGAGCCCGTCAGTCACTTTCGCCACTTCGGCGCGCATCACGCGGTCAAGGGTTTCGTGGGGATGGCGCCCTGCCGGGCCGGTCTGCGCGGCGGGTGTTTCTGTTCGTGGTGCTGTCTCGGCTGGTTGCGGGCGTAGCGGCACGGGATCTGCGGGCATGGCTGTCTCCTTACCTTTTCGGCAAGACAGCATTACCGGGTGACACCCATGTGACAGGTCACCCGACACACCTGCATGTTTCTAGGGATCGAAGGCGGCGCGCAGGGCGATCTCGACCATCTCGCCGAACCCCTGTTCGCGTTCGGTGCTCGAGAGAGCTTCACCGGTCTGCAGGTGGTCCGAGACGGTCAGCACGGCCAGGGCCCGCGCGCCGTGGCGGGCGGCGACGGTATAAAGTTCCGCCGCTTCCATCTCGACGGCCAGCGTACCGTGGCGGGTCATTTGCCCGGTCAGGTCTTCGCGTTCGTCATAAAAGGTGTCCGAGGAATAGATGCCGCCCACATGCGGCCTCACGCCCCGCGCCTCGGCGGCGCGGACGGCGGCGCGCAGCAGGCCCCAGTCGGCGCAGGGGGCGAAGTTCACCTCGCGCAGCAGGGTCGAGGACGGGGTTGTCGTGCTGCTGGCGGTCATGGCGATCACCACGTCGCGCAGGGCCACATGCGCCTGCATTGACCCGCAGGATCCGATCCGGATCAGCGTCTT
>JANSYB010000675.1 GCA_024742655.1 Paracoccaceae bacterium
AGCGAGGCGAAGAGGTCAAAGCATTCATCAAGCGCGCGATCGGGCTCGGCATCGGGCTTGTCGACCTTGTTGAGCACGACGATGGGGCGCAGGCCCAGGGCAAGCGCCTTGGCGGTGACGAACTTGGTCTGCGGCATCGGCCCCTCGGCGGCATCGACCAGCAGCACGACACCATCGACCATCGACAGGATACGCTCCACCTCGCCGCCGAAATCGGCGTGGCCGGGGGTGTCGACGATATTGATGCGCGTGCCCTTCCATTCGACGCTGGTCGCCTTGGCCAGGATGGTGATCCCACGCTCGCGCTCCAGATCGTTGGAATCCATGGCCCGTTCGGCCACGGCCTGACCGGTGCGGAAGGCGCCCGATTGCTTGAGCAGTTCGTCCACGAGGGTCGTCTTGCCGTGGTCCACGTGGGCGATGATGGCGATGTTGCGCAGGTCCATTCGGGGTCTCTCATATGGTTTGAGATGCGCCCTATACGGGGGGCGCGGGAATGGCCAGAGGCAAAAGCGCCTCAGGCCGCGCGAAGGCGTCGAGCGCGACCGGGAAAGCGCATCATCGTGGGGCCAAGCGGGCGCACCCGGGCGCCGCTGCCGATCTTGAAACGCGCGAGCCCGGGTGCTGTTTCGGTGTCAACCGTCCCCAGGTCAAGACGCTGGCAGCCCTGCTGGCGCAACCACACCGAGGCCTCCCAGAGCAGCAGGTTATGGGCTGATTGGCGCCGGCCGTCCGCGCCGCTCCAGCCGATATGGTAGCTGGCGGTCGGTGGATGCCGCAGGATCAGCAGGGCGGCGACGGTCTGCCCTTGCAGCTGCGCCAGGAACAGACGCGCGGCGCCTGGATGGGCCTGCGCATAGGCCAGCGTGAAGGCGGCGGGCAGGGCGCTGTAGTGATGTTTGCGGCGCTGCTCTGCCTCCCGCGTCAGAAGCCAGCCGTCCCGGCGTGGATCGAACGCCCGGTGCCGGCAGATAAGAGGGCTTTTGCAGGCATGTTTCAGGCGGTTGCGCCATTTGACGGCCTGTCGGGCAAGGCGCGTGCCGTCGTCCGCACCAAGCGGCAATTCGGCGACATATTGGCCCGTCATCAACGCCCGAAACCCCGCCGCGGCGCAATCCGCCTGTTGGGAGGGGGCATCGGCGGCTGCGATCCACAATCCCCCGCATCCCGGCTGTTGCGGCAAGAGATCAAGGAAAAGGCACCGCTGTGCCTGCGTGGCATCCCCGGACCAGACCGGCCCGCGCGGCAACCAGTTGAGGGCAAGCGGTCCGATGCGCCGCTGAACGACCTGCGCCTGTGCGATGCGGCGTGCCCCGTCCCGCGCGGTCAGGGCCAGAACCTGTGCGCCCATCAGGCGTAATGCATCGGCGTAGTAGGGATGTTGCTGCATGGCACAGGGGCCCGGGGGGGCCGCGGGGCGGTTTGTGATCTCAATCTGCATGGCGCCATTAACGCGATGAAAACCTAAATCATGGTTAAACCGATACCATGGTACCGGTCAGGAAACGCAAGCCCGCCATTCTGGGCGTCCGCACAGCGCGACCGCGCCCCACGGTTCTTGCCGCGGGGCTGGTTGCCACTGGCGTGACCCTGCCCGTCGGGCTGGGTCTGCTTATTGTGGAGTTGATCCTGTGATGACCCGAGAACGGCATCGGTCCCGACCAGACCGGTCGCACCGGATGCCGTCAGCCTTGGGTCATCAGAACGGGATTTCGTCGTCGTAGTCGCGCGACGGGGCGCCGCCACCCTGTCCGCCGGACGCGGGGCCCTCGTCGGGGGCGGGGCCGCTGTTATCATAGCCGCCATACCCCCCGTCTGAGCCA
>JANSYB010000732.1 GCA_024742655.1 Paracoccaceae bacterium
GCGACACTGGGCATGCCCAAGCTGATCATCCCGTCGTTGCAGGTCAACATGCGGGCAGGCCACATGCCGCCGGCGGATGAAAAGGGCGACGTGTTTCTCAAGGTGCCCGTGAACAAGCTCTGAGGCTCAAACGGCTCGGATAGGGGCCTGAAACCGCACTTGCCTGCATGCGCCGCCGATCCGGGCGGGCAGTCGCGCTCACGCCTCTTCATGGCCCAGTCGCTCCCCCTGCCCGGGTAGTGGTGCCGTGTCCTGTTGTGACGGCGCGGCCGCCTGAGCCACGTCCGCGGGCGGCAGCGCCATCCACTCATCGGGCCGATCCCCGAGGGGCGGCTCCCCGGGCGGGGGTGCGGCCCCCGCGGGCAAGGTGACCTGCCGCGCCGGCGCGACCGGGGCCGTGTCGGGCAGCGGATCGGGCACGGGGGCACCATCGCTCAGCAACAGCCGGACGGCGCGAAAGCCGTTGAGCTGCCCCATCTTGACCCGCGCCACCACATGCCCGCGCGCGCCCAGCAACTGGGTCTCCGTCACGCTGTCGGGGTCCAGCGGCACCAGCGCGCCGGGGGCCCAGTCACAGACCTTGTTCAACGGCAGGCGCACCCGCCCCAGAACGGCATCCAGTATCACCGGCGCGTTCAACGTGTTCTCTTCCAGCTTGGTGGCAAGGCCATCGGCATCGCCTCCCTTCTGCGTCGGCCCGGGGGCCGGGCGGTGCGGCAGGATCAGGCGCAGCACGCCGGTCTTGGCGCCCGGGCCCAGATCCAGCGTCAGGCGAAACAGATCGTATTCCGGCGCATTCAGGGCCAGGGCCAGCGTGCGCCCATCCTCGATCCGGTCCCCGAACCGAAAATGCCCGGGCGCGTGATCCTCGACCAGTTCGGCAAGGTTGGCCGCGAACCCCTCGAAAAGGGCATCGATCAGCGGGGCGGTCATGGCGGCATCGGTGGGCGTGACCGGTCGCGCCTCGGCCTCCGCCGCGCGCACCTGGCCCAGCAACTGCACCTCGATCAGCGCGGCCAGCATCTGAACATCCAGCTTGGCCGCGCCGCGCACGCCCTGCGGGCCGTCCAGCAGGATCAACAGACCATCGGCGCCCATTTCCGCCTCGATCCCGGTCTGGGACAGGCGCAGCTGTTCCACCGTGCTGACCGTCAGCGCCAGACCGAACAGCCGGTCCGCCGCCTTGGCCAGCGACACGCGCAACGCCTTGGCCGGTGACATTTCGCGCGCGTCGAAATCCTCACGCGCGACCTGCGCCTTGCGATGAATGACCGAATTGTCGCCTTGAGACCCCATACCTTCCGCCGCTGCCCTGGCCAGTCGCCTTTGACCAAGATTTAGGTCGTAAAGGTTAAGAATACCCTTCCCGCCAAGCTACTGCGCGGCCTGTGCCACCCCGCCGCCATGTTGCGGTAGGCTGACGCGAAAGGCCGCCCCCGCCTGCCCCGGCAGGTATTCCACGCGGCCGCCCAGACGGGCCATGATCTCTCGGCAGATGGCAAGGCCCAGCCCGGCGCCGCCGGCCTTGTTCTCGCTCACCCGGGCAAATTTCTCGAA
>JANSYB010000530.1 GCA_024742655.1 Paracoccaceae bacterium
CGACAAACCGGCCAACTGGCAGAAATCCTGGAAGAGCCAGATGCGCAGATCGCGCGAGGAATGGGCGCTTCATGGATTCGGCAAGGTGATGGAACGCTACTGGTCAGCGGCTGATCTGGCGTTGCCCGAGGGCTATGACGCAATGACCTTGGCCAACCTCAGCGCGACAATGAGCCTTTTGCTTGAAATGCGTGCGCATATCACGTGCAGTTCCAGCCATGTCAGCCCCAGTCTGGCCCGCCTTGGCGATCTGGTCGACAGCACGCATTTCCGCTATGAGGCCGGTAAACCCTTCACAGTCGATGCAAAGCAGATGGAAGTGGTCGAGGCATTCTTTCAAGCCTATCTGCAACTTCTGAGCCGGGCGCTGGAAGAGCGGTAAAAACCTGTGTGCTTGTCGGCGACATCGCAGGCGCCATCACTTGGTTGGACTGCGACTCGCGATCTGTATCAACTGACCTAAGGGCGCGAAGCACCTGCGCCGATATGTTCGGCCCGGCCGCCAAAAACCCTGAACCTTGCGCACATGAAGCTTGTCTCGACGGCTGGCCCGCCGATCACAGATTGAAAGCGGGGATCGCCAAAGCGCTTTAGCGCGCACCGCTCAGGTTGAAATGCGCGGGAAACATCGCGGCCAGAAACCGGAACACGATCCGTGCCGCATCGCCGCGGTTGAAACGGTCGGGATGCAGCAGGTAATCGGTCCACATGCCCTCGAGGATGGCGAGGGTTCCGTTGCTGGCGTCACGCGCCACGGCCCGGGGGTGGGTATGACCCTCGGCGCGGGCAATCGCCACGAAGGACCGTTTTGCCAGCCCGCCCATGCGGGTGTCGCGTGTATCTGACAAGCCGGCGATCACGGCACGTTTGCGCGCCTCGCCGCGGAACGCGTACCAGACCGACACGTTACGGGTGTTCAGAACCTCCTCGCTCAGGTCGCTGCGCACGATGGCGACGATCTTGTCCTGCGGCCGGTCGCCCGAGGCCGCCAGATGACGTTCGAGCTGTTCGTAATAGCGCTGGTTGGACAATTCCGCCGCGGCCTCGACAAGGTTTTCCTTGCCACCGAAATGCAGGTGTATCATCCCGCGTGACAGGCCGGCCCGGGCGATGATTTCACTGACGGAGGTTTCGGCAATGCCTTGCTCGGCTATGGAATCAAGCGTCGCCTCAAGCAGCGTCAGGCGGTTTTTCTCGCGCAGCAACTGGCGTTTGCCGCCGCCTTGTTCCGGTGCGATCTGTGGGTCCGCCGGGGCGTTCTGACTCATGTTTCAGGTTCCAACATTCGGGTTGACAGCCTAGCGGCTGGCGGTCCACATTTCAATGGACGATCGTCCATTTTATTGCCCTGGATGGGCGACGTACTCTCGCACAGCCTGGACGGCACGCCAAGAAGGGGATCACCTTGACGGGGAATCAAGACTATTCGGTTCTTTTCGAGCCGGTGAAAATCGGTCCAAAGACGGCACCCAACCGGTTCTACCAGGTGCCCCATTGCAACGGGTTCGGCTATGTCCGCCCGCGCGGTGAGGCCGCGATGCGCGGCATGAAGGCCGCGGGCGGCTGGGGCGTCGTGGCCACGCAGGAGACCGAGGTGCATCCCACGTCCGACCTGTCGCCCTTTGCCGAGGGGCGCAACTGGGACGACCGTGACATCCCCGCCATGCGCCTGATGGCCGAGGCGGTGCAGGACCATGGATCGCTGGCCGCCATCCAGCTGGTTCACAACGGGCACCATTCGTACAATTCCCTGACGCGCCTGCCGATCATGGGGGTGCGCGATATGGCCGGCGAAACAAGCTATCCCCGGCAGGCCCGCGCGATGGACAGGGACGATATCCGCAACGTGCGCCGCTGGCACCGCGAGGCCGCGCTGCGCGCCAAGGCCGCCGGATTCGACATTGTCTATGTCTATGCCGGGCACAACATGTCCGTGGCCCAGCATTTCCTGTCGCCGGTCTATAATGACCGCAGCGACGAATACGGCGGGTCGCTGGAAAACCGGGCGCGGCTGCTGCGCGAGTTGCTTGAGGACACCAAGGAGGCCGTGGGCGACACCTGCGCCGTGGCACTGCGGTTCGCGGTGGATTGCGTCGATGGCGGCTATACCGCTGACAGCCAGGGCCGCGAGGTGGTCGAGATGCTGGCCGACCTGCCCGACCTGTGGGACGTCAACGTGTCGAACTGGCCGCGCGATTCCGTCACCAGCCGGTTCGAGCCCAATGACGGCGCACAACTGCCCTATATCGACTGGGTCAAGCAGGTCACGACGAAGCCGGTGGTTGGCGTTGGCCGCTTTACCTCGCCCGACCGTATGGCGAGCCTTGTGAAAAAGGGCGTGCTGGATTTCATCGGGGCGGCGCGCCCCTCCATCGCCGATCCGTTCCTGCCCCGCAAGATCGAGGAAGGCCGCATCGACGAGATCCGCGAATGCATCGGCTGCAATGTCTGTGTCAGCGCCGACAGCCAGGCGGTGCCGATCCGCTGCACCCAGAACCCCACGATGGGCGAGGAATGGCGGCGCGGCTGGCATCCCGAACGCATTGCGCCCAAGGGTGACGAGGAGGCGGC
>JANSYB010000369.1 GCA_024742655.1 Paracoccaceae bacterium
CTTTCCAGCCGCGTTTTCAATACCCGGCCAAGCGGCAATACATTTCCGCCGATCCGGGCCAGCAGGGCGGCATCCTTGACCGCCAGACCACCGGCCTCCATACCCGGCACCGCACGCACAAAACGGGTGTCGTATTCGCCCGGCGCATCGCTGCGTAGCTGTTCATCCAGTGCCGCATGCACGACTTCGGGTGCCTCCATCGCCATCAGGCTGACCGGTACGACCCGACGCGGGCCCAGTGTCACGCCACCAATCAAACCCTCGTCGATGACCTGCACTTCGCTGTCACCGCCAAGGCCCGTGGTGCGCATCGCAACAGCTTCGACCATGGTGCGCCACGGGCCGACCCGGGCCCCGGCCGGATCGATCATCGGCTTACCATCCCGCAGAACGGCAACATCAGTGGTCGTCCCGCCGATATCCGACACCAGTGCATGATCCGCCCCCGTCATCCATCGCGCACCAACGATACTGGCGGCCGGGCCACTGAGAATCGTTTCGATCGGACGCGCACGCGCCTGTGCCGCACTGATCAACGCACCGTCGCCGCGCACGACCATAAGGGGTGCATGAATCCCAAGCTCGGTCAGTTTGCCCTCGGCCCTGTCAATCAGGCGGGCAATCATCCCGATCAAGCGTGCATTCAGCAGGGCCGTCAATGCGCGCTTTGGGCCATTCAGTTTCGCCGACAAGTGATGGGAGCAGGACACCGGCCGTGATGTCCTGCTTTGAATCAACTCGGCCAGACGCAATTCATGGGCCGGATTCCTTGTGGCGAACTGACTGGCGACCGCAAAGGCAGAAACCTCTGAATTCGTCTCTAACCAGGCCAGAACCGCCGCTTCATCAAGCGGGTGCATTTCGGCCCCGGCATGGTTGTGACCGCCTGACACCACCAGGGCCGGATCACCCGCCAGCGCCTCTTTCAACCCGTGGCTTTCAAGATCCCGTTCTTTGAAGCCGGCATAAACCAGGCCGACGCGCCCCCCCTGACCCTCGACCAGCGCGTTGGTCGCAAGCGTTGTCGAAAGGGACGCCATCCCGATCTGGGAAATATCGGCATGACTGTCGGCAAGAACGGCTACAATCGCCTTTCCGATTCCCTGGGCCAGATCATGCCGCGTGGTCAGAGATTTGGCACTGGCGACCACCTCTTTCTCGTCCCGTACCAGAACGGCATCGGTATAGGTTCCGCCTGTATCCACACCCAGCAGCAACGCCATGCGCGTGTCCCCCTCATAGCCTTAGGCGGGTTTAACGGGTTCAGGGCGCTATTCCAGCCCGTTTGCGGCAGATTGCAGTCGCGACAGCGCCCATCGCGCCGCATCAGCCACCGTTTCGTCGGGATCAGAACAAAGCGGCTGCACGACCGAAGCAAATTCGGGTCTGCCCGAGTTTCCAATCGCGTATAGAACATTACGCACGAAACGATCCCGGCCAATCCGCTTTATCGGGCTGCCCGAGAATTTTTCGCGAAACCCGGCATCATCCAGAACGGCAAGCTCTGCCAGTTTCGGGGCGCGCAGATCTTCACGGGCGTGATACCTGGCTTCGTTTGCGGTCACGGCAAACTTGTTCCAGGGACAAACCGCAAGGCAATCGTCACACCCATAAATCCTGTTGCCCATGAGGGCGCGCAACTCTTCGTCCACGGGGCCCTTGTGCTCGATCGTCAGATAGGAAATGCACCGCCTTGCATCCAGCTCGTAGGGCGCGGGAAAGGCATCGGTCGGGCAGATATCCAGACAGGCCCGGCAAGAGCCACAATGATCGATTTCCGCAGGATCAGGGTCTATTTCCAGTGTGGCAAAGACCGATCCAATGAAGAACCAGTTGCCAAGATCACGGCTCAACAGGTTGGTGTGCTTGCCTTGCCAGCCCAGTCCGGCGGCCTGACCCAAGGGCTTTTCGGGAACGGGCGCCGTGTCAACGAACACCTTGACCTCACCACCCGCCTCTTCGATGAGCCAGCGCGCGAGACGTTTCAGCCTTTTCTTGACCAGGTCATGATAGTCTCGATTGCGGGCATAAACCGAAATCGTTCCGACATCGCCCTGCGTGAGCGTCTCCATAGGATCGCTGTCAGGCGTGTAACTCTCGCCCAGCATAATGATCGAACGCGCCTCTGGCCAGAGCGCGGCAGGGTTGCCGCGCCAATTGGCTCTCTGCGCCAGCCATCCCATCTGCCCGTGATAACCCTTGTCGATAAAGGCGGACAATCGCGCGGGGACCTGTGGCACCGCGTCGGGCCGACAAATCCGGCAGAGGTCGAACCCCTCTGACAAAGCCTGTGCAACCAGTCTCTGTTTTAGCGGATCTACGTGTTTCTTTGACATGAAACCCCTGGCGTCAGGTCGCAGGTCCAGAGGCAGGGCCCCTCAGAAATCCAGGTCGGCATAATGCGCGGGCGGCGGAAATCCGGGAACTTGGTCCGCGAGGATGCCGCGAAAGGCCGGACGCGATTTGATCTTGGCGTACCAGTCCTTGACCACGTCGGATCGGTTCCAGTCGACATCCGAAATGTAGTCGAGACTCGAGAGATGCGCGGCCGCGGCGAAATCGGCCATCGTCATCACATCCCCTGCCAGCCAACGGCGACGATCCAGCAGCCAGGCCATGTAATCCAGATGAAACTTGATTGCCTTCGCACCGGCCTTGACGTTCGTGCTGTCCGGAAAGCCCCGGCCCATGATCTTCTTGTTGACCCGTTCATACAACAGCTTGGAGGTTACCTCGCTGTGAAACTTGTCATCGAACCACGCCACAAGGCGCCGCACTTCGTATCGTGCCATTTGTCCCTTGGGCATCAAGGGGGGTTCGGGGTTTTGTTCCTCAATATATTCGCAGATCGGCGTGCTTTCCGACAAGGTCATGTCGTCAATACGTAGCACAGGCACCTTACCCGCCGGATTCCTTCTCAGAAAATCCGGGTTCCCTTCCCAATACCGTTCTTCGGCCAATTCGCATTCTATTCGTTTTTCGGCAAGGCACAGCCTTACCTTGCGGCAGAACGGCGACAGGGGAACGTGATAGAGTTTGGCCATGCGCAAACGAACCTTAGGCAGTGTCTGTTCTTCAATGCCCCGATTGGCCGCGTGATTCAATCCTCGAAGCAATCATCGCGCCCGTCACGGCGAATCGTGGCCGCACCATCGAGAATCGATGCAGAGCGCCGTCGGACGAAATCACTTGGTTTGCTCGCGGATCGTCCCTTGGGATCGGGCAGGATCGCCGCAAGGCGCGCCGCCTGCAGATCTGACAAGGCTTCCGGCCCGACGCCGAAGTAGTGACGCGAGGCAGCCTCCACACCAAAGACGCCTTCGTCGAACTCCGCAACATTGAGATAGACCTCGATGATCCGCCGTTTCGGCCAGAACGCCTCCACCAAGGGTGTGATCATGGCCTCGAAAGCCTTTCGGGCCCAACTGCGGCCATGCCAGAGATAGACGTTCTTGACGACCTGTTGGGTGATGGTCGATGCACCACGTCCGGTTCCATCCTCAAGCGCGTTGCGGATCGCCGCCATGTCAAACCCCCAATGCTGGCAGAAATTGGCATCTTCCGCTGCAACGAGGGAGCGTGCCATGGCCGGGGCAACCGCGTTCAAAGGCACCCATTGCGTGTCTATTCCACCCAGACGCCGGGATTCCTGGTTCATGTAATACGTATCCGGCGGATTGATCATACGGTGCGCCAAAACCGTGCCACAAACCACAAAGACAATAATGATCGCGCAGCGCAAAACCCACCGTCGCACCCATCGCAGAGGCCGAAACCGC
>JANSYB010000339.1 GCA_024742655.1 Paracoccaceae bacterium
ACGGCGACATCCGAAACCGCGCCATCGATGAAGTCACCCACCCTGTCCAGATGCCCTGACAGACGAACCGCCGTGCCCGCCGGGCGCAGCACCGCGTCGAATGTCGCGGTGCCCTCGTAATCGGGCCAGCGCAGGTCGAAATCCGTACCATCCAGCCGGAACGACGTGCCCTGCGCATTGTCGGTGATGCTGACCGAAGCATTGGTGATCAGGGCCCGGTCCAGCGTCAGGGACAACCGGTTCGAGCGGGCCGGTGCATCGCCCGTGCCCTGCCCCGAGGGCGCGACCCCTTCGATCCCCAACTCCCAGTTCACGCGCCCATCCGACGCGCGCACAAGCCGTATGGTCGGGGCCGTGGCCTCAAGCCCGGTGATGCGGATGTCACCGCCGAACAGCGCCTGCGGCTCCACCCCGATCTTTAGGCTATCGGCCGCGAACATCGGGGCCTCGCCGGCCCAATCGGCATTGGCGATCGTCACCGGCCCGGTCGAAATGCCCAGCACGGGCCAGAAACTGACCGTTGTGTCGCCCTGCATGCGGACCTCACGGCCGGTCATGGCGCCAAGCTGGTCGGCGGCGATACGCGCGATCCGGTCACCCGGCAGCATCAGAATCGACCCGGCCGCCACGATGGCCAGCACGACGATCAGCCCCACAAGGCGAAAAATCCAACGCATGCCGCTCTCCTCTTTGGGTCGAATCTATGTATGCGCGGTCCGGCCAACAACCGCTTTTGTCCTTTTCCGCCGGGCCGCGCATGTCTATATCCCGCCGCATGAGCACCAATCCCCCTGACCTCCGCCCGGATCTGGCCCATGCCAGCGTTCAGGGCCAGCGCCGCGATGGCCAGCCGGTGATCGGCATGGTGTCGCTTGGCTGTCCCAAGGCCCTTGTCGACAGTGAGCGGATCCTGACGCGCCTGCGCGCCGAGGGCTACGGGATTTCGCCCGATTATGACGGTGCGGATGCGGTGATCGTGAACACTTGCGGGTTTCTGGACAGCGCCAAGGCCGAAAGCCTCGAGGCCATCGGCGAGGCGCTGCGCGAGAACGGCCGGGTGATCGTGACCGGCTGCCTGGGCGCGGAGCCGGACTATATCACCGGTGCGCATCCCCGCGTTCTGGCCGTCACCGGCCCGCATCAATACGAACAGGTGCTGGACGCCGTGCACGCGGCCGTGCCCCCCAGCCCGGACCCTTTCGTGGACCTGCTGCCGGGCTCGGGCGTCAAACTGACGCCCCGCCATTACAGTTACCTCAAGATTTCAGAGGGCTGTAACCACAAGTGCAAGTTCTGCATTATCCCCGACATGCGCGGGCGGCTGGCCTCTCGTCCCGGGCACGCCATTCTGCGCGAAGCCGAGAAACTGGTCGCGGGCGGTGTGCGCGAGTTGCTGGTAATCTCTCAGGATACAAGTGCTTACGGTGTGGATCGCAAGCATGACGTCAACCCGTGGAAAGAGGGCGAGTTGCGCAGCCACATCGTCGATCTGTCGCGGGAACTTGGCAAACTGGGCGCGTGGGTGCGGCTGCATTACGTCTATCCCTATCCGCATGTGCGCGACCTGATCCCGCTGATGGCAGACCCGGAAAATGGCGTGTTGCCCTATCTGGATATCCCGTTCCAGCACGCCCATCCCGATACGCTGAAACGCATGGCGCGCCCCGCGGCGGCGGCAAGAACACTGGACGAGATCGCCGCCTGGCGGCAGGATTGCCCCGATATCGCACTGCGCTCCACCTTCATCGTGGGGTATCCGGGCGAGACGGAGGACGAATTCCAGACCCTGCTGGACTGGCTGGACGAGGCGCAGCTGGACCGGGTGGGATGCTTCAAATACGAAAACGTCGAGGGCGCGCGCTCGAACGCGCTGCCGGATCACGTGCCCGAGGATGTGAAGCAAGACCGCTGGGAGCGGTTTATGGAAAAGGCGCAGGCCATTTCTGTGGATAAGCTGGCCGCCAAGGTCGGATCGACGCAAGAGGTGATCGTCGACGATATCGACGAGGACGGTATCGCGACCTGCCGCACCCGCGCCGATGCCCCGGAAATCGACGGCTGCCTGTTCATCGACGACGGTACGGATGGCCTGTCACCGGGCCAGATCGTCACCGTTGAGGTCGATGAGGCGGGCGAATACGACCTTTGGGGCCGGATTGTTGCGCAGACGTGAACAGTCCACCCCAATGTGACCGTAAAGTGATTTTGAAACCGGGGCTTGAGGCGCTACGCTGACGTGGGTGCAGTCCTTGGCCGTGGGCATGTGTCAGAGCGCGACACATGGGCAACGGTCCCTTGGTGGGCATCCCGGCGCACAACCCCGAATGCCAACCCAAAGCGGGAGGCCAGACCCATGTCCTATCCAGAGTATACGCGCGGCGAACGCATTGCCGACGGTGTGATCCATGTGCTGGGCGTCGGTTCGGCCTTGGCGGCGGTGGCGCTGCTCTTTGCCTTCTGGGCAGGCACGATGGGTTTGGGGACACTTCTGGCCACGTCGATATACGCCGGTGCGCTGATCCTGATGCTGAGCGCCTCGGCGGCCTATCACATGGCCGCGCATACCCCCGCCCGCCCGATCCTGCGCCGCATCGACCATGCGGCGATCTACGTCAAGATCGCCGGCACCCTGACCCCTCTGGCCGTTCTGTTGGGCACCGCGTTCGGCTATGCGGTGCTGGCGGTGATCTGGGGCCTGGCGCTGATCGGGGCGGGCCGCAAACTTCTGGCCAAGCCCGGACGGATGAGCACCGGCTGGCTGCCGCAGGTGGCCCTTGGCTGGCTGGGCCTGGCACTGATCGTGCCGCTTTGGCCGGCCTTGCCCGAGACCAGCATGAAACTGATCCTTGCCGGCGGTGTGATCTACACCGGCGCGGTGATCTTCTATTGCTGGGAAAGCCTGCGGTATTGCAACGCGATCTGGCACGCCTGCGTGCTGATCGCGACGGGGTGCTGTTTCCTGGGGTTGTCCGGGGCCATCGCCGCCGCCGGGGCCGGCTGAGTTCAGTCGCGGGCCAGCCCGTTCAGCCAGTCGGCATTGGCACAAAACTCCGGCGCGGCCTGGGCCGCGCCACCACTTTCACCCAGCCATTTCAAGCACCGCTCGACATGCGGGCACATGCGGCACCGCGTGACCATCGTGGCGTAGTCGGACGGTGTCAGCCGATTGGTCGACATCGCGTCGCTCAGGTTTATGTCCATCGCGCGGGCGATGGACCGTGTGATCCAGAAATGGCGGTTCGGATCGCCAAGTGGCATGATATGCGCCCCCATCAGGCCAACTCCTGTTCGATTTTCAAGGCCGCAAGCCGGGCCCGGTTGCGGCAGGGTTTCGGCGGCACCTCTGCCGCCCCGCCGTTTTGCAGCCATCGCTGGCACCCGCCGACCCACTCACAGCCCCGACAGGCCGTCACCAGATCGGCCCAGTCGGCATTGTCGATCGTGCCGGTCTTGAACGCGCGCGAAAGATCGACATCGGTCGCCTTGGCCATGTCCTGCAGCAACCAGTAATGCTGCCGTGCCGGTCCGAGAGGTTTCATCGTCACACCCGCTTGCCATCCTTGAGCAACTCGAAAATGTCCGCGTTGCGGCAAATGGCCGGCGCGGCATCCGCCGTGCCCTGCTGCGCGGCAAGCCAGCGTTCGCATCCGTCGGGGTCGCTGCACCCGGTGCAGCGCAGAACCGCATCGCCGATCGCGTCGATGTCGATCAACCCCTCAAGCGCCTTTTCCTCAAGATCGACACCCAGCG
Organism: Paracoccaceae bacterium; assembly: GCA_024742655.1. GTDB lineage: Bacteria > Pseudomonadota > Alphaproteobacteria > Rhodobacterales > Rhodobacteraceae > Roseovarius. The sequence goes on from JANSYB010000339.1 coordinate 3,751, forward strand.
TGTCGGCCATCCGGTCAACAAGTGCCGCGTGGCGCTTGTAGGTCTGTGTCTGTGCCATTGGTCATCTCCCTGCTGCGTTGAACGCTAACGCGACAAGGGTAGCGCGGCACATGGGTGCAAGCCTTGACCTGAATCAAGCCGCCAGATCGTCGAGATAGGCCGCGACGCAATCCTGCACATGCCGGAACCGGTCCCCGCCCAGATGCTTGCCGCCGTACCAGCGGGTGACGACGATGATATGATCGTGCAGGCCCGCGCGCTCCAGCATGCGCAGGATGATCATGCCCGCCCCGGCCTCTCCATCGTCAGATTTCAGGCCC
>JANSYB010000045.1 GCA_024742655.1 Paracoccaceae bacterium
CTTCGCCGATCCGGCGCATAACGAGATCCTCGACACGCTTGAGGCCGATATCGCCGCCGTCACCCTGGACGGACAGGATGTGCCGGTGAAGCTCAAGGCGTTCGACTCGCTGTTCGTGCCGCTGGCCAAGTGGAGCATGCTTCTGACCGGCAACTACCGCTGCGTCACGATGAACGAGCCGCGGTCGATCCGCGAGGCGGTCTATGACGATATCGAAACCTCGGCGTCGGTCTATGCCTTCGTCTTCGACCTGGCGCAGGAGTTGGGTGCGGATGCTGCGGATCTCGTGCCGTTCGAGAAATACGCCAAGGCGGCCGAAAGCCTGCTGAAGCCGTCTTCGGCCGCGCGGGCGATCCTTGCCGGGGCCACACAGATCGAACGCGTTGACCGCCTGGTTCAGGCTATCAGCCGCAGCCTCGACATGAACCACCCCGAGGTGGACGCCACGGTGAAGCGCGTCGACGTGCAACTGGACAGGAACCAGCGCGCTGCGGGCTGACACCTGCCGCACGGATGAATAAATGAACCGGCTCGCGCCCAACGCGCGGGCCGGTTTGCATTTGTTCGGGTATTGCATGCTGTTGCTATGGACGTCAGCGCCGGGCATCTGCAAAACTCTGCCCTCGTAGACCCCAAGTGCGCAGGAGATCACCGTTGACCGCCACACCGCCCGTTTCCCTCTGGGACAGCACCGCGCAAGAGCGGGATGGCTTCGGCGGGGCCGAAATGGCCGATTGCGTGGACGTCGCGATCGTGGGCGGGGGCTACACCGGCCTGTCGACCGCGCTGCATTGCGCCGAGGCCGGTTTATCCGCACAGGTGATCGAGGCGCATGGCATCGGCCACGGTGGATCGGGGCGCAACGTGGGGCTGGTGAATGCCGGGGTCTGGCTGCCACCGTCGCAGGTGCGCCGCAAGCTGGGTCAGGACCACGCCCCGCGCTTTCTGGAGCGGTTCAGCCGTGGACCGGACATGGTGTTCGACCTGATCGAGAAATACCAGATGCGGTGCGAGGCGGTGCGCGCGGGCACCATTCACGCCGCCCATGCACCCTCGGGCATGCGTGACCTCAAGGCCCGCTGGACCGACTGGCAGGCCATGGGGGAGCCGGTCGAGCTGCTGACGCGCGACGAAGCCGCCCGGATGATCGGCACGGATGCCTTTCATGGCGGTCTTTGGGATCACCGCGCAGGCACCGTGAACCCGATGGGCTATTGTCGGGGTCTGGCGCGGGCGGCGGTGGCGGCGGGCGCGCGGATTGCGACGGGGGTTCGCGTGACCGGTCTGCACAAGGATGAGGGCGGCTGGCGCGTCACGACCGAACGCGGCGAGGTGCAGGCGCGTGCCGTCGTGCTGGGCACAAACGCCTATACCGATGCGCTGTGGCCGGGCCTGCAGAAAAGTTTCACCACGATCCACTTTTTCCAACTGGCAACGGAGCCCCTGGCCGAACGCGTCGCCGGGATTCTGCCCGGCGGGCAGGGCCTGTGGGATACCGGCACGATCATGTTCTCGCTGCGTCGCGACGCGCAGTCCCGGCTGATCATCGGTTCGATGGGCCGGATGATCGGCACGGCGGATCAGGGGCTGTCGCGCCGCTGGGCCGCGCGCAAGCTGGCGCGGATGTTTCCGGATCTGGGGGCTGTCACGTTCACCGAGGCCTGGCATGGCCAGATCGCCATGACGCCGGATCACCTGCCGCGGATTCACCGGCTGGATGACGGGCTTTACACGCCCATCGGCTATAACGGGCGCGGGATCACAACGGGCACGATTTTCGGTCAGGGGCTGGCCGGGCTGCTGACCGGCACCGCACCCGAGGATCTGCCGCTGCCGGTGACCCACATGGCGCATGACCGTTGGGCCCCGTTGATGACGCGGGTCTACGACATGGCCTTTACCGCCAACCAGGCGGTGAAAGGCGTGCGCTGATACGGCGGGTTACAGATCCCGGCCCATTTCCCGCGCGATGGCGTGAAAGGCGGCCATGCAATCGTGCATCCGGTCGGGATTGGTGAACTCGGGCCATGTCGACAGTTTGACGAAGACCATGCCGCGTTCGGGCGAGACATAGATGATCTGCCCGAAAACGCCGAGGCAGAGGTGCCCCATCCTCTCGCGGTCCTCGATCCAGAACTGGTTGCGATAGCAGCCGTTGGGGAAATAGGCCTGCAGATACTCGTTCGCGAGGCCATGCCCGCCGCTGCGCACATCCTCAACCCAGGCCAGGGGGATCACCTGCCGCCCGTCGACCCGGCCGTCATCCAGGTAAGCCTGCCCCATGCGGGCGAAATCCCGCAAGCTGGCGCTGAACCCGCCGCAGGACAGGCCGTAGCCGGTGCTGTCGACCGTGAAATTCGCTTCTGTCTCGGCGCCCATCGGCTGCCAGAGACGCTCGGACACGATCTGTGGCAGGCGCTGCCCGGTCACGCGCTCCATCGCGTGGGCCAATATATCCGTCTCGATCGACCGGTATTCGAACCGCGCGCCGTGCTCGGCCTCCCTGACCTGCATCGACAGGATCTGGTCGTGGATGCAGTCGGGCCATGTCTCATCCCCGTAGCCTTCTGGTATGGGCTTCCATCCCGAGGCTACGTCCATCTTGCCGATATCGCTGGCGCGGTTGCCGTAATCGGTTTCGTCGAACCGGACGCCCGAGGTCATGTCCATCACCTGTTGCAGCGTGGCCCCGGCCCAGGCTGTGTTCGCCAGTTCCGGCAATACCTCCGTTACAGGCGCGGCAGGGTCCAGCATCCCCTCGGCAATGAGGCTGGATCCGGCGGTGGAGGTCACGGATTTCGACACCGATTGCGCAAGGTGCACCGTGCCCGGCGTCATCCCGTTCCAGTAACTTTCGTGGATCACCTTGCCGTCCAGCATCACAAGAAAGCCGTCGGTATAGTTGCGGTCCAGCCAGTCGGCCACCGTGGTGGGGCCGGCCAGCCCCTCGAAGGTGATCTGCTCGATGCCTTCCGGTGCGGCAGGCAGGGCGGACGGCTGCGCGGCCGGAGCAACCGGCGCCGTGGGCAGGAATTCGCGGACATGCTGAAACGCCCAACGGTTCCACGGGGGCCGATCCCAGTCGATCTTGGGCATCCGCCATTCGGGGGGCGGTGGTGTGCCCTGCATGATGGGTGGCGGGGTGTCGGAATTCAGATAGCTGTCCATGTCAGGCCTCCCACGTGATGCGCCCGCCGCAGATCGTCACGGCGGCGCGCGCACGGTCCAGTTCACTCGGGTCAAGCGCCTCCAGATCGTGATCCATCACGACCACGTCGGCCATCATGCCCGGTTTCAGACGGCCCTTGCGGTCCTCGTTGAACTCAACCCAGGCATTCAGGCGGGTATAGCTGTCCAGCGTGTCGCGCAGGGTCGAGCGTTGATCGGGCCATTCCGGCGGCAGATCGGGGCGCCAGACCGCCCCCTTGATCGAGGGCATCACGTCGACCGGCACCACCGGCCAGTCGGTCGAAAAGACGACCGTCGCGCCTGCCTCGCGCAGCGCGCGGGTGGCAAAGGCCATCGGAATTTGCTCGGCCCGTATGATGTCATTCGGCGTATAGGGCGGGAAAAGGCCCCCGGCGGGCGAATGCAGCGGCTGCACCGAGGCGACAATGCCAAGCGGTTTCAGGCGCACAAGGTCATCCGGATGGATGATCTCGATATGCTCGATCCGGTGGCGGCTATCGCGCGGCCCGTTGGCGGTTCGCGCAGCCTCGTAGCCGTCGATGGTGGCGCGCACGGCGGCGTCCCCGATGGCATGGACCGCGATCTGCAGGCCCTCCGCGTCGATCCGGCGGCAGGCCTCGGCGAAATGCTCGGGCGGGAACAGCGGTTCGGACCGGCTGTCGGTGCCGGGGTAAGGCTCCAGCATGAAGGCGGTGCGGCTGTCGATCACCCCGTCCATGAACATCTTGACCCGCCGCGACCAGACCATGTCGGTGTCGAACCGGCGGCGCATCTCGCCCGCCTCGTCGAGCCGGTCAAGGGGGTCGGTGTTCTTGAGGTGCATCGGCACCTCGCAGCGGCATAGCAGGGTGCCGTCACTATCCATCTCGGACAGCAGCTCACCCTGATAGAAATTGCCGTCCATCAGGTGCAGCCCGGTAATGCCGTGGCTGGCGCAGTGTTTCATGCCCTTGGCGATCACGGATTTGTCCAGCGCACGTTCGGCGGCGGTGGCAGGCGGCACGGGATCCTTGCCCGTGACGTAGCCCAGCAGGTCGCGCCCACCAAGTGCTGTCAGTTCGAGGATCGGGCCGAAGGCGCCGGTCTCGCGCAGCTCGCCATGCGCGGTGCCGTCCGACGCCATCACCACCTCGGAGCCTTCGGGCATGGGGGCGCCGTGCAGCAGGCCCGCCATTTCCAGCGCGCGCGTGTTGGCCCAGACCGTGTGGTGATCGGCAGCCATGGCGGCAAAGGGGCGATCGGGCATGACGCGGTCCAGATCGTGCCGCGTCGGCGCACGCCCATCGATCGCGCGATAGTCGATCGAGGTGGCGAACACGATGCGGTCATCGGGACGTTCTGCGGCATATCCGTGAACGGCGGCGCGCAGCGCGTCTATCCCTGCGAATCCCGTCAGGTTCAGGTAATCCAGTTCGGCAGAGCCGTTGAAAAGATGTACGTGACTGTCGATGAAGCCGGGCAGAACGGTTGCACCGCCCGCGTCGATCACCCGCGCATCCCCGGCCATGTCCCGGATCTCGGCGGTGGTGCCCACGGCCTCGATCCGGCCGCCGGTGATCGCCAGCGCCTCGGCATCGGGGCCGTCCATCGTGATCAGCCTGCCGTTGAGAATGACGATATCGGGCATCATGCCCCCCGCTTGGAATGAGGAGCCCGCGCCGGACCAAACCGGCGCGGGGAAGCATCGTACCGGTCCGGGCTTACTTCTGCAGCTCGGTCCAGATCTTGGTGTAGATCTGGGTGGCCTCGGGCGGACAGATCTTGGCGATATAGCCCGCATCGGCCAGTTCGGCCGGGGTGTTCACCTCGGGTGCGGTTTTCATGTCATCCGGCATGAACGCCTCCGAGCCCGCGATCCCGTTGGCATAGCGCGCGAATTCCGAGATCAGCGCGGCGTTTTCCGGCGCCATGATGAAGTTCTGGAAGGTTTTGGCCTCTTCCACGTTGTTGGCATCGGCCAGCACGACGACATTGTCCATCCAGATCGGGAAACCTTCCTGCGGGTAGCCATAGACGATGTCTTCGTTCTGCAGGCGGGCCCGGAAGGAGGCACCGTTCCAGTAGACACCGGCCGCGATGTCGCCCTTGGCGTATTTCTCGACCGTGCCGTAATCCAGCGACAGCCAGTGCTCTTTCGCGGCTGTCAGGCCATCGCGCACCTTTTTCAGCACCTCCTTGTCGGTGGTGCACTGCTCGCCACCGTAGTAGTTGATCGCGAGGCCCAGAACGTCGCTCATTTCCGGCACGACGTTGATCTTGCCCTTCAGCTCATCGGGCGGATCAAGGAAGATCGCGGCGGTGTTGGGATTGCCGTCATAAACGGATGTATTGACGGTGATGCCCACCGTACCCCACTGCCAAGGCACCGAGTAGTTGCGGCCCGGATCGAAATCCACGTTCACCCATTGCTCGGCCACGTGCTTGAAATTTTCCATCTCGTTGGGCTTGGTCTCGAGCAGCAGACCTTCCTGGACCCAGATCGGGACATAGGTGCCCGACGGCACGGCGATGTCAAAGCCATGCCCGCCCGCCTTGACCTTGGCCAGGGCGGTGTCGTTGGAATCGTAGTCGGTGATCGTGACGGTGATGCCGGTCTCGGCCTCGAATTTCTCGATCAGTGCGGGGTTGGTGTAGTTGCCCCAGTTGTAGATATTCAGTTCCTGTGCCGTGGCCGGAACCGCGACCATCGCGGCAAGGCCAAGACCCGTGATTACCTTTTTCATGTGGTTTCTCCTTGTTGGTTATTTCTTGCTTCGTGACAGAACGAAGAACGCCATGACCAGAATGACCGAGATCGCCAGCAGCACCGTCGAGATGGCATTCACCTCGGGTGTGATGACGCGGCGCAACTGGCCCAGCATGTAGGTGGGCAGTGTATCCTGCCCGGCGGATTTCACGAACTCCGTAATCACCACGTCGTCAAGACTGATCACGAAGGCCAGCATCGCCCCGGCCAGAACCCCCGGCCAGAGCTGGGGCAGGGTGATCTTGCGGAACACGCGCCACGGCGTGCCGTAAAGATCGGCCCCTGCCTGTTCCAGGCTCAGATCCATCCCCTGCAGCCGCGCCCGGATGGGCATGTAGGCAAAGGGGATGCAAAAGGCCGAATGCGCCAGGATCAGGTACCAAAGCCCGGTATAGCCCGTGGCCACCTTGATCATGGCGAAAAAGATAAGCAGCGCCACGGCGGTGACGATCTCGGGCACCATCAGCGGCTGGTTGATCATGGCGAAGACGAAGGTCGAGCCGCGATAGGGCGGCGTGCGTGTCGTGGCCAGCGCCGCCAGGACGGCGGCGGATGTGGCGATAAATGATGCCGCACCGGCCACGACCAGCGACCGGATCGTGGCATCCTGCACCTGCTCGTTCTCCCACGCGGCCTGGTACCAGCGCAGCGAGAAGCCTTCCCAGATGGCGATGGATTGGCCCGCGTTGAACGAATAGACCACCAGGATGATGATCGGCATGTACAGCAGCACAAAGCACAGCAGCGCGATGGGCGTGAACCCGCGCTGATGCCGGATATCAAAGCCGCGCGATTTAGCCATGACTGCCCTCGCGTTCGGCCTGCCGCACATAGATCAGCAGCGCCACCATAACGATCGCCAGCAGCGTGATCGACAGCGCCGCACCAAGAGGCCAGTTGCGCCCCTGGCCGAATTGCAACTCGATCAGGTTGCCCAGCATCAGGTTCTTGCCCCCACCCAGAACGCGCGGCGTCACATAGGCCCCCAGAGAGGGCACGAAGACAAGGATCGAACCGGCGATCATGCCCGGCTTGGCCAGCGGCAGGATCACCCGGCGCAGCACCCGCCAGCGGCGCGCGTAAAGGTCATAGGACGCCTCGACCAGCGAGAAATCCAGCCGCTCCAGCGAGGCATAGATCGGCAGCACCATCAGCGGCAGGTAGACATAGGTCATCCCAACCATGATGGCGAAATCGGTGAACAGCATCTGGATGGGTTCCTGGATCACGCCCATGTTGATCAGGAAGGTGTTGACCACGCCCTCGTTGCGGATGATCTCCATCACCGCGAAGGTCCGGATCAGAAGGTTGGTCCAGAACGGGATGATGATCAGCAGCATCCAGAAATCGCGTTGCCCCTTGGGACGGGTGGCGATGAAATAGGCGGTGGGCAGGCCGAAGATGAAACAGGCCAGCGTCGTCATCAGCGACAGTTTCACCGACCGCCAGAAAATCGACAGATGCGCGTCGTTCCACGTGACCGTTTCATCGAAGAAATCCCGCGAGGCCACCACGTTGAACCACGCGTCGGTCGAGAACATCCATTCGATCCCGCCGTAATCGCCCGGTGTCAGGAACGAATAGACCACCACGATCAGAAGCGGGCCCGAGGCGGCGAATATCAGCACCAGAAGCGCCGGTGTCAGCAGCAGCCAGCGGCGGCGCGCGGCCGCGGTATCGGCCCGGCCCGCCATCAGTCGCGCAATACCTGTGCAACGCCGGGCGCGAAGCTGACGCCCACGGCATCGCCCACGGCATAGGATTCCCGTGCGTCGGGCTGGTTCTGGCGGCGGATGACGAAGGCATGCCCGTCATCGAGCGTGATGTGATAATGCGTGTCGGTGCCGAAATAGACGATGTTGGACAGCGTGCCGCTCAACAGGCCCTCACCGGCCTGAAGCGTGGCGTGTTCGGGCCGCACCGCGATGGTGACCGCCCCGGCCTGAGGCCCCCCCTCCTGCCGGCGGGACGCAACGGTCTTGCCCGATGGCAATTCCACCTCCGCCGCCTCGCCGTCGATCGCGCGGATGGTGCCCTCGACGAAATTCGTGTCGCCGATGAAATCCGCCACGAACCGTTCGGCGGGGTGGTCATAGATATCGCGCGGCCCGCCGATCTGCAGGATGCGCCCCTCGTTCATGACCGCGATGCGGTCGGACATGGTTAGCGCCTCTTCCTGGTCGTGGGTGACGAAGACGAAGGTGATCCCGGTTTCCGATTGCAGGCGCTTGAGTTCGATCTGCATTTCCTTGCGCAGCTTGAAATCCAGCGCCGACAGCGGCTCGTCGAGCAGCAGAACCTTGGGCTTCGGGGCCAGTGCGCGGGCCAGTGCCACGCGCTGCTGCTGACCGCCCGAAATCTCCGAGGTCTGCCGGTCGGCCAGTTGCGTCATCTTCACCAGTTCCAGCATCTCGCGCACCGTGGCCTGCACCTCGGATCTGGGCTTGTCCAGCATCTCCAGCCCGAATCCGACGTTCTGCGCCACGGTCATATGCGGAAACAGGGCATAGTTCTGGAAAACCGTGTTCACGGGCCGCAGATAGGGCGGATCACCCAGTATATCGCGCCCCTCCAGCGACAGCGAGCCAGAGGTCGGATCGATGAAGCCCGCAATGGTGCGCAGCAACGTCGTCTTGCCACACCCGGAGGGGCCCAGAAGCGTGAAAAACTCGTTTTGCCGGATCGTGACCGAGACCTCCTTGAGTGCGGTAAAGGCGTCGGCCCCGCTACCGAAGGTCTTGGTCACGTTCGTAACTTCTATCACGCTTTCAGTCCCCCAGATGTGCCGCAAAGGCGGCACGACAGGACTTACAGTTTCATAACATTCTGGCTTTGTGAAGTTTTTCATTTGTGACGAGTGGCAGGGCGGCTAGGCTTTGATCGCAAGCGCATGCAAACCGGGCAAAGGGGGCGCCGATGACCACGGGATTCGTCTGTCACGAACGCTATTTCTGGCACGATACGGGCCATGCGGGGATTTTCATTCCGGCCGTGGGGCATATCCAGCCCGCCGAACATGCCGAAAGCCCCGAAAGCAAGCGGCGCATTCGCAACCTGATGGAGGTGACGGGTCTGATCGACAAGGTCACGCAGATCGCCCCGCGCCCGGCCACACCCGAAGAGGTGCTGCGCCATCACACGTCGGATTACATCGACCGGATCAGGGCGATGAGCGATGATCGCGGCGGGGATGCGGGCATGACCACGCCTTTCGCTGCGGGGGCCTACGAGATCGCCCTTCTGTCCGCGGGCGGCGTGATCGCCGCCGCCGAGGCGGTGGTGGATGGCACGCTCGACAATGCCTATGCGCTGGTGCGCCCGCCGGGGCATCACGCCGAGGCCGATATCGGCAAGGGGTTCTGCCTGCTGGCCAACGCGGTGCTGGGGATCAAGCACGTGCAGGCCACGCGCGGCGTGGGCCGCGTGGCCGTGGTGGATTACGACGTGCATCACGGCAACGGGACCGAGGCGGCGTTCTACGACGATCCGAACGTGCTGACGATCTCGGTGCATCAGGACAATTGTTTTCCGCCCGACTCGGGCGCGATCAC
>JANSYB010000162.1 GCA_024742655.1 Paracoccaceae bacterium
CCGGCAAGGCGCCACGTGAGCGCATCCCCCGCAGCCGTTCCCCACAAAAGCGACAACATCTCGGCATCCCACAGGCCGCTGAGCGCGCCGGTCAGTTCCGCCGCGCGCAGCCCGAAACCCGCCACCGCACAAAAAACTGCGACCCCGATCCATGCCAGCGCGCCGCGCCGCAGGGCCGAAAGGGAAAGGTCCGGCGCGAACACCACCCCGACCAGAACCCGGCCCACGGCGTTCAGCGCCCCCAGATACAGCCCCAGCTTGGTCAGCGCCGCCAGAAGGGTCCAGATTTCGGGCATCTGCTACTTCACGTCAAAGCCGAACTGGCCCTTCATTGCATGCCCGTCTTCGCCAAGACCGCGCCATTCGATCTGATACCGGCCCGCGCCCAGGGATGTGACCGGCAAGACGAACTCTGTCTCGAAGGATTTGACCCCGGTCAGGTCCAGCGTTTCACGCCCACCCTCGGCATGTGTCAGCTCGACCTTGGTCAACCTGATCGCATTGTCGAACCGCAACGTGACCATCTCCGGCACGGTCTCGAGCACCGCCCCATCCGCAGGCTCCGTTCCGTCCGTCGTGGAATGCGCCCACGCCATGCCGGTCATCAGGCCAAAGGCCAACCCTATCGCAATCCGCCGCATGTCACGTTCCTTGTGTTGTTCGCAGGTGCATCATTTCCGCACGGCCGCCCGACGTCAATGCCGGCTCAGAAGGGAATATCGTCGGCCCCGGAGATGAACCGTGCCACGACCTTTTTCGTGCCGGCCTTTTCAAAGTCGATTTCCAGCTTGTCGCCCTCGATCCCGATGATCGCGCCGTAGCCGAATTTCTGGTGGAACACCCGCTCGCCCACGGTATGGGCGCTGACCGCCTGCGCGTCGATCACCATGTTGCGGCTTTCCTGCGGCTGGCTGAGGGGGCGGTCGCTGGCGCGGGACTGCATCCGTCGCCAGCCGGGGGAATTGTAGACATTGGCCTCGGCCGCGCGATCCTCGATCCCGCCGCCCATACTTCCCGTGCCCGCCATGCCCGCAGCCCCGTAACCGCCGCCATAAAGGCCCGGCGGGGTCAGAACCTCGACATGCTCCTCGGGCAATTCGTCGATGAAGCGCGACGGCATCTGGCTTTGCCATTGCCCGTAAACCCGCCGGTTGCCGGCAAAGGAAATCGTGCAGACCTCCTCGGCGCGGGTGATGCCGACATAGGCCAGCCGGCGTTCTTCCTCGACGCCCTTCAGCCCGGTTTCATCCATGCTGCGTTGCGACGGGAACAGGCCATCCTCCCAACCCGGCAGGAACACCACGGGAAATTCCAGCCCCTTGGCGGCGTGCAGCGTCATGATGGAGACCTTCTCGCCCGCCTCTTCGCTTTCATTGTCCATGATCAGGCTGACGTGTTCCAGAAAACCCTGCAGATTATCGAATGATTCCAGGGCCTTGACCAGTTCCTTGAGGTTCTCCAGCCGCCCCGGCGCCTCGGGCGTCTTGTCGTTCTGCCACATCTCGGTGTAGCCCGACTCATCCAGGATCACCTCGGCCAGTTCGACATGGCTCATCGAAGGGTCGCCCGCCATCCGGCCCCAGCGACTGAGATCGACCAGAAGCTTGCCCAGCTCCGCCGCGCCCTTGCCGGTCAGGCCCTTTTCTTCCAGCAGGATCGCGGCCCCGTCGATCAGCGGCACGCCGTTCTGGCGCGCGGTCATCTGGATTTTCTGCTGTGCCTTGTCGCCCAGACCCCTCTTGGGCGTGTTCACGATCCGCTCGAAGGCCAGATCGTCGCTGGGGCTGACCACCAGCCGGAAATACGCCATCGCATCGCGGATCTCCATCCGCTCGTAAAACCGTGGGCCGCCGATCACCCGGTAGGGCAGACCGATCGTCAGGAACCGGTCCTCGAAGGCGCGCATCTGGTGCGAGGCCCGCACGAGGATCGCCATGTCATCGAGGCCGTAGGGCCGCATCCCGCGCGTGCCGCGTTGCATGCTCTCGATCTCTTCACCGATCCAGCGCGCCTCTTCCTCGCCGTCCCAGTGGCCGATCAGGCGCACCTTCTCGCCCTCCTCGGCCTGCGTCCAAAGCTCCTTGCCCAGACGCCCCTTGTTGGCGGCGATCACGCCGCTCGCGGCGGCGAGGATATGCGGGGTGGAGCGGTAATTCTGTTCCAGCCGGATCACCTTTGCGCCCGGAAAATCCTTTTCGAACCGCAGGATGTTGCCCACCTCGGCGCCGCGCCAGCCATAGATCGACTGATCGTCATCACCCACGCAGCAGATATTCCTGTGCCCGCCGGCCAGCAGGCGCAGCCACAGGTATTGCGCCACGTTGGTGTCCTGATACTCGTCCACGAGGATATAGCGGAACCAGCGGCGGTATTGCTCGAGGATGTCGTCGTGGTTCTGAAAGATCGTGACGACATGCAGCAGCAGGTCACCGAAATCGACCGCGTTCAGTTCCTTTAGCCGCTGCTGATACTGCGCGTAAAGCGCAGGCGCCTTGCCGTCATAGGCCGATGCCTCGGACGCGGGCACCGTATCGGGCGTCCAGGCGCGGTTCTTCCACTGGTCGATCACCCCGGCCAGTTGCCGCGCGGGCCAGCGCTTGTCGTCGATCCCGGCGGCGGCGACCAGTTGCTTGAGAAGCCGCAGCTGATCGTCAGTGTCCAGGATCGTGAAGTTCGATTTCAGGTCGACCAGTTCGGCATGCCGCCGCAACAGCTTCACGCAGATCGAATGGAAGGTGCCCAGCCACGGCATCCCCTCGACCGCCTCGCCCAATGTGCGGGCCACGCGTGACTTCATCTCGCGGGCGGCCTTGTTGGTGAAGGTCACGGCGAGGATTTCATTGGGCCGTGCCGTGCCGGTGTTCAGTAGATGCACCATGCGCGTGGTCAGCGCCTTGGTCTTGCCCGTCCCCGCCCCCGCCAGCATCAGAACCGGACCATCCAGCGCCTCGACCGCGGCGCGCTGTTCGGGGTTGAGATCGTCCAGATAGGGCATCGGCCGTGCCGCCATCGCACGGGCGGCCAGCGACGCGCCTTCGAAGGCGTCGGATTCGTCGAAACTGCTCATGAGCATTAAGATAGCGCGGGTTAAGGCCGAGTTAAAGCAAATGTTCGGGGATTGTTCCACCCGCAGGGAACGTCGCGCATCGCGGCAATCCCGGATGCCTTTGTCACTGGACAAGCCCATGAAAACCCGTCCAGATACGCGCCATGTCACTGGATGCCCGATATCCCGCCCTGACCGATCTGCGCGCGCGTGCCCGCCGCCGCCTGCCGCATTTCGTGTGGGAATACCTCGACAGCGGCACCGGCACCGAGGCCACGACCCGGCGCAACCGGGCCAAGCTGGACGAGGTGCGGCTGATGCCGTCGGTCCTGCATGGCGAGATCACGCCGGATGTGGGTGCGACCTTTCTGGGCCAGCGTCACGGCCTGCCCGTGGGGATCGCGCCGGTGGGCATGTCGGGCCTTGTCTGGCCCGACGCCGAGCGCCACCTGGCCCGGGCCGCCGCGCGTGCGGGCATTCCCTATACCCTGTCGACCGTGGCCAGCCAGACGCCCGAGGATATCCGGGACGCCCTTGGCGATCACGCGTGGTTCCAGATGTACCCCCCCCGCGACCCGGATATTCGCACCGACATGCTGCGCCGCGCCCGGGCGGCGGGGTTTTCCACGCTGGTCCTGACCGTCGATGTCCCCGTCGGCAGCCGCCGGGAACGGCAGGCCCGCTCGGGCCTGACGCAGCCGCCCAGGATCACGTCCCGCCTGCTGGCGCAGATCGCACGCTGCCCGGCCTGGGCGCTTGGCATGGCGCAGCGCGGCATGCCCCGGATGCGGCTGATCGACGATTACGCCCCAAAGACCAAGGGCCTGCCCTCGAACAAGCATGCCGGTTACCTGCTGCGCACCTCGCCCGACTGGGACTATCTGAAATGGCTGCGCAACAACTGGGAGGGGCCGTTCATCGTCAAGGGCGTGCTGAGTGCCGCCGACGCCGAACGGATCGAGGCGGAAGGCGCCGATGCGATCTGGATTTCCAATCATGCCGGGCGGCAATTCGACGCCGCCCCCGCCACGATCGAGGCGCTGCCCGCCATCCGCCGGGCGACCGCGCTGCCGGTCATCCTGGATGGCGGGGTCGAGGGGGGGCTGGATATCCTGCGCGCCCTCGCGCTTGGGGCCGATTTCGTGATGATGGGCCGGGCGTGGCATATTGCACTGGCCGCCCTTGGCCCGGACGGGCCCGATCACCTCGCCCATATCCTGCGCGCCGATCTTGAGGCCAACATGGGCCAGCTGGGCCTGTCGGATGTGACCGGGGCACGCGGGCGTCTGATCCCGACCGGGTAACCGCCCTACCCGTCCGCGCAGAAAATTCCCCCGCCCGGCGAATACCCACTAAGCCGGATTGCGCAAATCTTTCACAAATCTTACAAGATGCGCCAAGGCGCTGCAGCGCGGCATGAGATCCGCGCCCGCAGCGCCCGTGTTCTAAGACCTGTTCCGGGGGGAGTGGCCATGGCCGAATTCAACAAGATCCTCATCGCCAACCGTGGCGAAATCGCGATCCGCATCATGCGCGCCGCCAACGAGCTGGGCAAGCGTACGGTCGCGGTCTATGCCGAGGAGGACAAGCTGGGCCTGCACCGCTTCAAGGCCGACGAGGCCTATCGCATCGGCGAGGGGCTGGGCCCGGTACAGGCCTATCTGTCGATCGACGAGATCATCCGCGTGGCCAAGCATTCGGGCGCGGACGCCATCCACCCCGGCTATGGCCTGCTGTCGGAAAATCCCGAACTGGTCGATGCCTGCGAGGCCAACGGCATCACGTTTATCGGCCCCAAGGCCGAAACCATGCGCGCGCTTGGCGACAAGGCCAGCGCGCGGCGCGTGGCCATAGCCGCCGGTGTGCCGGTCATCCCCGCCTCCGAGGTGCTGGGCGAGGATATGAACGAAATCCGCCGGCAGGCCGACGAGGTCGGGTATCCGATGATGCTCAAGGCCAGCTGGGGCGGCGGCGGGCGCGGCATGCGCCCCATCGAAAAGCCCGAGGAACTGGAAGACAAGGTGCGCAAGGGCCGGCGCGAGGCCGAAGCCGCCTTTGGCAACGGCGAGGGCTATCTGGAAAAGATGATCATCCGCGCCCGCCATGTCGAGGTGCAGATCCTCGGCGACAAGCACGGCAACATGTATCACCTCTTCGAGCGGGATTGCTCGGTCCAGCGGCGCAACCAGAAAGTGGTCGAGCGCGCCCCTGCCCCCTATCTCACCGAACTTCAGCGCGCCGAGATCTGCGAGCTGGGCTACAAGATCTGCAAGCACGTGAATTACGAATGCGCCGGCACGGTCGAATTCCTGATGGATATGGACACCAGCCAGTTCTACTTCATCGAGGTGAACCCCCGCGTGCAGGTCGAACATACCGTCACCGAGGAGGTGACCGGCATCGATATCGTGCAGGCCCAGATCAAGATCGCCGAGGGCAAGACGCTGGAAGAAGCCACGCGCAAGAAATCCCAGGACGAGATCACGCTGAATGGTCACGCGATCCAGACCCGGATCACCACCGAGGACCCGCAGAACAACTTCATCCCCGACTACGGCCGCATCACCGCGTTCCGCGAGGCCACGGGCATGGGCATCCGTCTGGATGGCGGCACAGCCTATGCGGGCGGCGTGATCACGCGCTATTACGACTCGTTGCTGGTCAAGATCACGGCACATGCGCAAACGCCGCAAGGCGCCATCGCCCGGATGGATCGCGCCCTGCGCGAGTTCCGTATCCGCGGTGTCAGCACCAACATCGCCTTTGTCGAGAACCTGCTCAAGCACCCGACCTTCCTGTCGAACGAGTACACGACCAAGTTCATCGACACGACGCCCGCACTTTTCGAATTCGACAAGCGGCGCGACCGGGGCACCAAGGTGCTGACCTATATCGCCGACATCACCGTGAACGGCCACCCCGAGGTCGAGGGCCGCCCCAAGCCGCGCGCCGACCTGGCCCTGCCGAAAGCGCCCAA
>JANSYB010000054.1 GCA_024742655.1 Paracoccaceae bacterium
CCCAATGTGCCGGCCTGCGCGGGGCCGCGGCGGATATTGTCCAGCGTGATGGCTCCGACCAGCGTCTCATCATTGCGGCGGATCACGAACAGCGGCAGCGCTGAGCCCCCCGAAATAGAGCGCTGTGACCAGTATACGCGGTTGGCGAACCCCTTGCGCGACAGGTGATCACGGGCCCATTGCGGCTCCCACGGGGTGAGGAAATCGGCGCTCATTTCACGCAAGGAAGACCAGTCGCGGTAATCAGTCAAAAGCGGCTGGCGCAGGGTCAGCCGCTCTGTCTCGATCCGGATCTTCCGGCGCGGCATGAACATCAGGCCGCGCGCCTTTCCTGCAATGCCTCCAGCGTGGGCGCAGCCTCGACCGGGCCGTAAAGCGCCATGGCGGCCGGGGCCTCGGTCGCGACACGGGCGGCCAGCTGGCGCAGGCCCGCCAGTGTCACCGCATCGATCCGTTCGACCACCTCGTCCAGTGCCGGCACCCTGCCCCAGATCTGGATCATGCGGGCCTGACGTTCGGCGCGGTTCGACGGGCTTTCCAGCCCCATCAGCAGTCCGGCCTTCATCTGGGCGCGGGCACGTTCCAGTTCGGCCTCGCTGAGATCGTCGGCGGCGCGTTTCATCTCATCGACGGTTATCCGCGCCAGTCCGGGCATTTCATCGGCCGACGTGCCGGCATAGATCGTCATCATGCCTGTGTCAGAATAGGCCCCGGCCTGCGCATAGATCGTGTAGCACAGCCCGCGGCGCTCTCGCACTTCCTGAAACAGGCGCGAGGACATCGAGCCACCAAGCGCCGTGGCATAGATCTGGGCCGCGTGGATGTCGGGATCGGTGTAATCGGGGCTTTCGAACGCCAGCGCGAAATGCGCCTGTTCCAGCGGCTTGACGGTCCGGCTCTCCCCGCCCGAGAA
This sequence comes from Paracoccaceae bacterium, assembly GCA_024742655.1. Lineage (GTDB taxonomy): Bacteria > Pseudomonadota > Alphaproteobacteria > Rhodobacterales > Rhodobacteraceae > Roseovarius. The sequence goes on from JANSYB010000054.1 coordinate 914, forward strand.
GCGCGCGGCGGGCGGGGCCAGCGTTTCGGATGTCGCCATGTCACCGAACAGCCCTTCTGCCATGCGCACCAGCGCGTCATGATCGACCGCGCCTGAGGCCGACAGGATCATCTGGCCCGGGCGGTATCGCTGATCGACAAAGCGCAGCAGGTCGTTGCGCGAAAAGGCGCGCACGCGTTCCTCCGCCCCCAGAATGGTGCGCCCAAGAGGATGATCCGGATAGGCCTTTTCCTGCAGCCAGTCGAAGATGATGTCATCCGGCGTATCCAGCGTCTGGCCGATCTCCTGCAGGATCACGCCCCGCTCGACCTCGATCTCACGATCGTCGAAGACGGGATTGCGCAGGATATCGGCCACCACATCAAGCGCGAGCGGCACATCATCGCCCAGAACGCGGGCGTAATAGGCTGTCACCTCGCGACTGGTATATGCGTTGATATAGCCGCCCACATCCTCGATCGCCTCGGCGATCTGCAGCGCGTTGCGCGTCCGGGTTCCCTTGAACGCCATGTGTTCAAGAAAATGCGCGATGCCGTTCTGGTCGGCCGCCTCGTGGCGGGCGCCGGCCAGCACCCAGACACCGATCGCGGCGGATTGCAGGCCGGGCATGAACTCCGAGACGATGCGAAAGCCGTTGGGCAGCGTGGTCAAATTCACAGTCACTGTGCGGTGCGGTCCTTGATGAGGTCTTCGATGGCCCCGAGATCGTTCGCGACCCGGGTCACACGTTCGGAACGCTCATACAGGTCCGACATGGCCGGGGGCAAGGGGGGATGCATGCCCGAGGCCTCTTCCACCGCGGCCGGGAACTTGGCCGGATGCGCGGTGGCCAGCGTGATCATCGGCGTACCGGGCTGGCGGATGTCTTCGGCCACCTTGACCCCGACGGCGGAATGCGGGCACAGCAGCTCTCCGGAGGAGGCGAGCGTCGCCGCGATCGTGGCCCGCGTCGCCGCCTCGTCACAGCGTCCCGAAGAGAAGGTTTCGCGCAGCGCCTGAAGCGCCCCCTGACTGACCGAAAAGCCGCCCTGTCTGAGCTCATCCATCAGCTGTGCGACGGCGGCGCCGTCCTGATCATAGGCATAGTAGAGCGCGCGCTCGAAATTGGAACTGACCTGAATGTCCATCGACGGGCTGATCGACGGGATCACGCCGTCGGGCCTGTATTCAGATGTGCTCAGGCAACGATGCAGGATATCGTTCTGGTTCGTGGCGACCACCAGCCGGTCGATCGGCAGCCCCATGCGCCTGGCGATGTAGCCGGCGAAGATGTCCCCGAAATTGCCCGTGGGCACTGTGAAACTGACCTTGCGATGCGGCGCGCCAAGGCTGACGGCGGAGGTGAAATAATACACGACCTGCGCCAGCACCCGCGCCCAGTTGATCGAGTTCACGCCCGCCAGGCCCACCGCGTCGCGGAAGGCGAAATCGTTGAACATGTCCTTCACGCGGGCCTGTGCGTCGTCGAAATGCCCGTCGATGGCCAGCGCGTGCACATTGGCTTCCACCGGTGTGGTCATCTGGCGGCGCTGCACCTCGGAGACCCGGCCATGGGGATAAAGGATAAAGACATCCACGGCATCAAGCCCCCGGAAGGCCTCGATCGCGGCCGAGCCGGTATCACCCGAGGTGGCGCCCACGATGCAGACGCGATTGCCGGACCGTTTGAGCGAAAACTCGAACAGCTGGCCGATCAGCTGCATCGCGAAATCCTTGAAGGCGAGCGTGGGGCCGTGAAAGAGCTCCAGCAGGAAATGCCCAGAGTCCAGCTGTTTCAGCGGTGCACGCGCGGCATGGCCGAAATTCTCATAGGCGCGCGCGATGATGCCGCGAAACTCATCCTCGGTGAACGCGTCGCCGACAAAGGGCCACATGATGCGAAAGGCGGCCTCCTCGTAGCTCACGCCTTCCAGATCGGCGATCTGATCATGGGTCAGTGTCGGGATGGTTTGCGGCAGGTAGAGCCCGCCATCGCGCGCCAGACCGGTCAGCATCGCCTCTTCGAAGGTCAGGACGGGCGCGTTGCCCCGGGTGGAGATGTATTTCATATGCCTGCGGTCCTGCGGCTGCGGTGAATGTAATAGCCGGTCATGACCAGCCAGATCGCGGCCAGAGAGAACCAAGTCACCGCGTATTGCAAGTGATCGTTGGGAATCCCCGACGTGTCGACGGGCAGCGGCGTCAAAGCACCGTCCGGTTGCGACACTTCCCGCGTGGTCAGAAGCAACGGCTCGGTGCCCAGAACCTCGGCCATCTGGGCGATGTCGCGGGCAAACCACGTGTTGCCCGCCACGTCGTTTTCGGGTGTCGAGGAATTGCGGTCGTCAGGCCAGTGCAGGTTGCCGGTGATCGTGATGGTGTCCGCCGGAGGATCGGTCAGCGCATCGTCCAGTTTGAGAAAACCGCGGTCGACAAGGATCGTGCGCCCAGCCTGCGTCGTGAAGGGTGAGATGATGAGATGCCCCGCGCCCACGCGCTTGCGGCTGACCAGCACGCGCAGCGCGCCGTCGCCGAACCGGCCCGTGACCTGCACGGGCAGGTATTTGTGGGCCTGCGGGTCGGGCGCGGCAGGCAGCGCAACGGGATCAGCGGCGATCTTGGCCTCGATCTCGGCCAGCACACCTTCCTTCCAATCCAGCCGCTGGACCTGCCAGACACCAAGACCGATCAGGATCGCGGCACCGATCAGGCCGAACAGGACAGGAGCAATAAGCTTGCGCATGGGTCTCTCTAAGTGAAAATGCGGGGGCTGCCCCCCGCATTTTTAAGTCAGATGTTCACGCCGGAGCGAAGATTTTTCGTACGAGAAATCTTCAGCCGCCCCAGATGTAGATTGCGGCAAAGAGGAACAGCCAGACCACGTCAACGAAGTGCCAGTACCACGCCGCAGCCTCGAAGCCGATATGGTTTTCCGGGGTGAAATGCCCCTTGAGAACGCGCATCAGGCACACGAACAGAAAGATCGTGCCGATCACCACATGCGCCCCGTGGAAACCCGTGGCCATGAAGAAGTTGGCCCCGTAGATGTTACCCGAGAAACCGAAGCCCGCATGGGTGTACTCGTAGATCTGGAACACGGTGAAGATGGCGCCCAGAGCGATCGCGATGATCAGGCCCCATTTCATGTCTTCGCGGTTGTTTTCATGCACCAGCGCATGGTGCGCCCATGTCGCCGCCGCACCCGAGCACAGCAGGATCAGCGTGTTGATCAGCGGCAGGTGCCACGGGTCGAAGGTTTCGATCCCTGCCGGCGGCCACACGCCATCCTGAATGGGCGACATTTCACCCATCGGGTACATGGCGTGCTTGAAAAAGCTCCAGAACCACGCCGCGAAGAACATGACCTCGGACATGATGAACATGATGAAGCCATAGCGCAGACCGATCCGGACCACCGGCGTATGATCGCCGGCCTGGTTCTCCTTGATCGTATCGGCCCACCAACCGAACATCACGTAAAGCACGCCGACGAAGCCCATCAGCATCACCCACGGACCGTTGTCGTGGAAGAAGAGGACCGCCCCGAACAGCATCACGAAGCCCGCCAAAGAGCCGAGAAACGGCCAGATTGAGGGGTTCAGAATGTGGTAGTCGTGGTTTTTTTCATGTGCCATCTTGGTATCCCTCGTCGAAGGCGTGTTAGTTCACTGTTTTTTCTGTTGCGTCTTCCGTTTCGAGCGCGGCCTGCGTCTCTTCGGGAAGGTCGATCTGGTAGAACGTGTAGCTGAGCGTGATCGTGTGCGTGTACTTGGCATCGCGGTCCGTCACGATCTCGGGCTCCACGAAGAATGTCACCGGCATCTCGACGCGTTCGCCCGGCTGCAGGATCTGCTCTTCAAAGCAGAAACAGGCGATCTTGGAGAAAAATCCCCCCGCTTCGAAGGGCGTCACGTTATAGCTGGCGGTGCCGGCGATGGGTTTGTCGGTCGGGTTGTATGCCTCGTAGAAGGCCAGCCCGGTTTCGCCGATGCGAATTTCCATCTCGCGCTGCATGGGCCGGAATTCCCACGGGAAGTCGCGTTCCTTGGAGGCATCGAAGCGAATCTTGATCGTCTGGTCGAGGATCTCGTCCGAACCCGTTTCGGCCACATCGGTCGCCCCGCCATAGCCCGTCACCCGACAGAACCAGTCGTAAAGCGGCACGGAGGCCCAGGCCAGCGCCCCCATGGTGACGCCAACGGCCACCAGCTTGGTCAGGGTTTTGGTCTTCGGATCCATCGCCATCAGTTCGCTCCTTCAGAGGTGGGCATCGCAAAGTCCTCGTTTGACACTTTCACCACTGTCAGCCCGAAGATCAACGCGACGAAACCGACCAGAACAAGCCCCAGCCCGAGGTTGCGCGAAAAACGCCGCTTGTGTAGCTCATGTTGCCTGGACAGCGCCATGCTCACCACCCTCCCAGGCCAAAGGGCACCAGCGCCGCCTCAAGCGCGATCGCGCCGAAATGGGCAAAGAGATACACCAGCGACGCCTTGAAGAATTTCCGTTCGGTGAGGTACTTGTCGGCCTCGGCCCTCTCTTCGCTGCGGCGCCAGATGTCGTAGGCGCCTTTCAGGAAGCGGGCATTGAGATAGAGCGCGACCACGAGATAGACCGGCCCCCCCACGGAGGTGAAGCCCGTCCCGATGGCCAGCGCGGCCAGCAGGATCGTGTAGACGAGGATATGCACACGGGTGGCGCGACGGCCATGTGTCACCGTCAGCATCGGCACCTGCGCATTGTCATAGTCCATGCGCGTGAACAGAGCGAGCGCCCAGAAATGCGGCGGTGTCCACATGAAAATGAGGGCGAACATCAGGATCGACTCGACCGAGATCGTGCCCGTTGCCGCGGCCCATCCGATCATCGGCGGAAAGGCCCCTGCGGCGCCGCCAATCACGATGTTCTGCGGTGTCCACCGCTTGAGCCACATCGTGTAGACCACCACGTAGAAGAAGATCGTGAACGCCAGCAGCGCGGCCGCGAGAAAGTTGGTGGCCAGCGCCAGCATGACCACCGAAAAGCCAGCCAGCGCCATGCCAAAGCCGAACGCCTCGTCACCGGAAATGCGACCGGCCGGTATGGGTCGTTTGGCGGTTCGCTTCATCACGGCGTCGATATCCGCGTCCCACCACATGTTCAGCGCACCGGAGGCGCCGCCGCCCACGGCGATGAACAGGATGGCCGCAAAGGCGACGACGGGATGCAGCCCGACCGGGGCGGCGACCAGCCCGACAAAGGCCGTGAACACCACCAGGGTCATCACCCGCGGCTTGAGCAGGGCGAAATAATCGCCGAAACCCGCCTCGGTGGCTTGCGTCTGTGTGGTGTTCAGGCTTGCGTCGCTCATCTGGTTCTCCGGGCGGGGCGCGCGCCGGGCGCGCCCGGCTTGGTTACTCGACCGAGGCCAGTTTCACGTGGTCGGGCAGCGTGGAAGGATCGCCGGCATATTCGTCGATCGCCCCCTTGAGCCACATGTCATACGCGTCCTGGCTGACGACCTTCACGGTGATCGGCATATAGGCGTGGTCCTTCCCGCACAGTTCCGAGCACTGGCCGAAATAGACGCCTTCCTTTTCCGCGTTGAACCACAGCTGCGCGATCCGGCCCGGAACACCGTCCTGCTTCACGCCGAAGGCGGGGATCGTCCAGGAATGGATCACGTCCGCGGCTGTCACCTGCATCACGACCGTCTTGCCCACGGGCACGACCACGGCCGTATCGGTGGCCAGCAGGTATTCGTCATCGCTGTAGCCATAGGATTCCAGGTCTTCCCTGGCCAGCATGAAGCTTTCGAAGCCGAACTCGTGATCGACATATTCATAGCCCCAGTACCACTGGTAACCGGTGACCTTGATGTTGATGTCGCCCTCGGGGATTTCCTGCTGCTTGAACAGAACCGGCAGCGAGAAGGCCGCGATGAAGACCAGGATCACCACCGGAACCACCGTCCATGCCACCTCGAGCGGCGAGTTGTGGGTGAAGCTGGACGGGTTCGGGTTGGCCTTGCGGTTGAAGCGCACGATGCAGATGACCAGCAGCGCACAGACGAAAATGGTGATCGCGGTGATGATGACAAGGATCATCCCGTCGAGCCACTGCAGATCACGCGCCAGTTCCGTCGCCGCCGGCTGAAAGCCCATGCCGCCGGGCTCCGGTGTGCCGATGATTTCAAGCCCGTCCTGCGCAAGGGCAGGAACCGCGGATAGGCTGGCCAGAGCGGCCAGAAAGCTGGTGAGTTTACGCATTTTGCACCTGATCGGTTGAAGCAGTCTGATGTATCCCGTTACGGAAAAGCCGCGTATGCCACGGAATCCCGTTGTCTCAACGTCGGTAGAAACCATATTCTGAGGCATCACACAAGAAAGAGCGTTGCGGCAAACGGACGCTTTTTTGATTCAGATCAAGAATGTCTGACGCAACTCGAGCAAGGAAAGACCCCCATGACAGATGACCGCTTTCGCCCATTTGACACGAAACTGGATCGGGACGCGGCCCTGAAACATCTGAACACCGCCGTGGCGGGTGCCGATGACGGCGAACTCTTTCTCGAGCGGAAACGCTCGGAGGCATTGGTGTTCGATGACGGGCGGGTCAAGACGGCCTCTTATGACGCGATGGAAGGATTCGGCCTGCGCGCGGTCCGCGGCGAGGTCGCCGGCTACGCGCATTCGTCCGATATCTCGGAGAGGGCATTGACCCGCGCGGTGGAAACGGCCCGGCTGGCCGTCGGGGATGGCGGTGGCGTGATGGCGCCGCCGCCGACGCCGACCAACCGGCGGCTCTACACCGATGCGGACCCGATCGCCGGGCACGACTTTCCCGTCAAGCTGGACACGCTGCGCGAGATCGACGCCTTTGCCCGCGCCCTGGACCCCCGGGTCGTTCAGGTCAGCGCCACGCTGGCCGCCAGCCTGCAGGAGGTGGTGATCGTGCGTGCCGATGGCACCGAGGTCAGCGATACCCGGCCGATGACCCGCCTGAACGTGGCCGTGATCGTCGAGCAGGATGGCCGGCGCGAATCCGGCCATGCGGGTGGCGGCGGGCGCGTGGGCCTTGACGGGCTGATCGACCCGCAGGACTGGCAGGGCAAGGCCCGCGAGGCGCTGCGCATCGCGCTGGTCAACCTCGAGGCCGAGGCCGCGCCGGCCGGCGTGATGGATGTCGTGCTGGGCCCCGGCTGGCCGGGCATCCTGCTGCACGAAGCGATCGGTCACGGTCTCGAAGGTGACTTCAACCGCAAGGGCAGTTCGGCCTTTGCCGGGCTGATGGGGCAGCGGATCGCGGCACCGGGCGTAACCGTTCTGGACGATGGCACGATCCCCGACCGGCGCGGTTCCATCACCGTGGATGACGAGGGCACGCCATCGGGCAAGAACGTGCTGATCGAGGATGGCATCCTCCTGGGCTACATGCAGGACCGGCAGAACGCGCGCCTGATGGGCGTGGACCCCACCGGAAACGGGCGGCGCGAATCCTATGCCCATATCCCGATGCCGCGCATGACCAACACCTACATGCTGGGCGGCGAGGCCGATCCGGCCGATATCGTGGCCGATCTGAAGGACGGGATTTACGCCGTAGGCTTCGGGGGCGGCCAGGTGGACATCACCAACGGCAAATTCGTGTTTTCGTGCACCGAGGCCTACCGGGTGAAGAACGGCAAGGTGGGCGCGCCGGTCAAGGGTGCCACCCTGATCGGAGACGGTGCGACCGCGCTGCAGCAAATTCGCGCCCTCGGCAACGACATGGCGCTGGATCCCGGGATGGGCAATTGCGGCAAGCAGGGCCAATGGGTGCCGGTGGGCGTCGGTCAGCCCACGGTGATGATCGGCGGGCTGACCGTGGGCGGTTCCGCGGCATGAGCCTGCCAGCCCGGCTGAATGCAGCGCATGGCGCCCGGTAACGCGAAAGGAACGCCATGGACGGTCGCAAGCACACTGTCGACCCCGAGGCCATGCAGGCCTTTGGCCGCCAGGTGGATTTCGGTCTGACCGCAAAGGATTACGCGCACCACCGTGCGGGGTTTCCGCCTGCATTCTTCGACTGTCTGTCGGCGCGCGGCTATGCGATCCGG